>CAOJPS010000008.1 GCA_948441255.1 uncultured Eubacteriaceae bacterium
TTAAACGTTGAGCCTGGAGCCCGAGGTTCCATAAAGGGTCTATTCAACATTGGAGTTGTACCATCATTCTGAAGTTTTCTATAATAGTCGTTGTCAAAATTATTAACAAATTTATTGTTGTCATAGGAGGGATATGAAACAGCCGTCAGCACATCCCCTGTATGAATATCTTCAATAACCACCGAACCAGTGCAAGGGTCCATACCTGTCATATGCGGAGTAATCTCCCCCGAATTCATTTTATCAATAATAACCTGCAAAGGTGATATAAGACCATTTTTTATTCTGACAGAATAAGCCTCATCACAATAAATAATGCCTTGTTCCGCCATAATAAGCGCCATTTGAGTACCTGAAATATTTCCATTATCAATAGCGTCAATTAAAATTTGTTTAGCTAAATCAATATCTGTCTCAACACCCTTGTCTACTGATAAAATATATTTTTTTACTTTACTTTGTTCTGTACCTTCAACAGCTTCAAATATTTTTTTAATATCTATATGATTAGCGTCAACCATTGACGATAAAATTTCTTTATAAGAATAATCGCCCTTTGAAATCCTGTTCAAAATTGACGTTTTTAAAGTTTCTTCAAAAATATTATAAGAAATTTCCTGTAGTCTTCTGTCAACAGTCAAAAACACTTTGTTTCCTGGCACAGATTCAACACCTTCCGAATCAATCGTATTCATTCTTCTGCCATATGTGTCAACCTCGACATACTTTTTACCTTTTTCTCCTCTAAGTTCCGATTCAAATGATTTTTCAATACCATCTTTACCTATAAGGTCATTTAAATCATATCCCTTATCCTTATATTCCGAAAACTCCGTATCAGTCAACCCTCGTATATATCCAAGAATATGAGAAAAATATTTACCAGACGGATAATTCCTCAATGCCTCAACATCAATATATATTCCCGGATAACCTGATTTTTCTTCTTCAATAGCGGCAATTGTTTCAGTTTTTACATCATAAGCGACAATAATTGGAATATATTTTAAATAACGTTTAATATAAATTTGTGATCTTAAAGAGAGAATTTTTCTGGCATCCTCATCAGACCATTTAGGACTCAACTTAAAAGTTTTTTTAAGTTCTTCAAAACATTCTTCGGCCGTCAAGTTCTCATCAAGATTCATATCACCTTTCCATCTTTTCTCTCTACTCTGACTTCCGTCAAAATCAAAGGTATATGGTTTTGTCTTTGAAATAGGGAACTCATCAACAATATCCTCTCCGTTTTTTTCAAGCATATTAATAAGTTTAACAAAAACCTCATCTTGATTTTCAACAGACATACTTGCATCAATGTTAACAGTAAAAGAAGATTTATTTATAGCAAGAGGAAGTCCATATCTATCATAAATAGAACCTCTTGGCGCTGAAACAACAACTTCCTGCAATGTAGTAGCTTTAACCTGACTATTATAAAAATCACCCTGCAATATCTGCAAATTAAACAGTCTGACTATAAGAACAGCGAATAACACAGTTATAGCCGAAAACATAATAAACAATCTATTTTGAAAAAACTTTGCTAAATTTTGAAAGAACTCTTTCATATATATCCTCCTAAAAATAGGTAAACATCAAAAAAATTTCCTCTTCATATTTTCCCGCTTTTTAAGTTTCTCGTTTATTATGTAAAAAATTTTATACAAGAAAACGGATAACAATGCTGTATACGCTGTTTCAGGCAAAATAACAGTCTGTAAAAAATATATAAAATCAGTATATCCCAAAATTAACAAATTAAAAACATAAAAAGCAAACTCATACAAAAACGTCCCTACAAAAGTCATCAAAAGAGGAACAAGAAAATTTTCCGTAAAAAAATCAGCATAAAACTTTCCGCAAAAATATCCTGTCAGCATTCCCAAAAGAGCGTGCATTCCAATACATCGTCCAAAAAAAATATCCTGTATAATACCAACCGCAAATCCAATAGCAGCTCCCTCATATTCTCCTCTCATAAAAGCAAAAGAAATAATAACTATTATTGCTGTATTTGGAGTTATATTTATTATTTCAATATTGTGTAAAAAGGTAGATTGAATTATAAAATTTAAAACAATAATAACCGCGGTTACAAAACATCTCACTGCTATACCTCCTAAATACAAATCAGCAAAATACTGACAGATATAAACAAGCTTATAAAACAAATTTTATTGCTTCACCGTCTTAAACTTTGCGTCCCGCCATAATTAAATTAATTTTATTTCAGGTCCTTTTTAAAGTTCTGAGTTATAACAAGAACTGTTTCAAGATGTTTAAAATCGACGGTAGGTGTAATTATCGCACACTTAGTAATTGTATTGTCGTCATTTTGAATATCTTTAACATATCCTATTGTAATACCAGGAGGATAAATTTCGCTCAAGTGAGAAGTAACAATCTCATCTCCCTGCATTATTTCCGCGTCACTGTCAACATATTCCATCTTACACATACCTTGATTTTCAAAGTCACCTCTGACAAAGCCTAAATCGTCAGTTCTAAGACTTTTTGCTCCAACAGAATCCGTATCATCAATAATTGAAACCACTTTTGAATAATTAAATCCCGCTTCAACAATTTTTCCCACAAGACCACCCGAAGCAATAACCACCATATTTTTTTCTATTCCATCATTTGACCCCTTATCAATAAGGAATACATCATACCAGTTACTTGTATCCTTAGCAATGATTCTTGCGCCAATTTTAGGATAGTCTGAATATTTTTGGTCAATTTTAAGCAATTCAGAAAGTTTTTTGTTTTCATCTTCAACAATTTTAAGCCTATTAACCTCTGTTTGAAGTGAAAAAACTTCTTCTTTAAGTTTTTCGTTTTCATTTTCAATTTCATTAATATTTGTAAGAGCGTTAAATTTACTTGAAACCCAATTTGTAATAGATGTATTAAATTCCTGAACCGGAGACAAAACATACCCTATACCGCTTTCAAAAAAAGTAGGTTCGGCTCTGTTTAAGGAAAAGGAAATCATACACAAACACAACACGGCAACCAGTGGTATAACAAATTTTTTATGATTTTTTAAAAAATTCAAATGGTAACTCTCCTTAATTTAACATATTATCAATAACAAAAAATTTATTATTTCATTTTTAATTTTTGAGAGGAAATAAGAACTGACCTTAAAGTACTTATATGCTCAAGAACAAGACCTGTTCCAAGAGCCACACAGTTCAAAGGTTCGGGAGCAATTTTAACAGGCATCATAGTTTCTCTAGAAATAAGCTTGTCAAGACCTTTAAGCAAAGCTCCCCCTCCTGTAAGAACAATCCCCGCTTCCATAATATCAGAAGCAAGTTCAGGAGGTGTTTTTTCAAGCGTAGACTTAATAGCGTCAATAACAATATTTATAGGGTCATGCAAAGCGCCAAGTATTTCATTTGACGTAATGGTAATTGTCTTTGGAAGTCCCGAAACCAAATCACGACCTCGTATTTCCATTGTTCCGCCCTCTCCAGCCTCAAGATAGGCACAGCCTATTCTTATCTTAATTTCTTCAGCACTTCTCTCACCTATAGCAAGATTATACTGCTTTTTAATGTAATTTACAATATGAGAATCAAACTTATCTCCAGCTGTTTTAGCAGAAATACTCGTAACAATACCGCCAAGAGATATAACAGCCACTTCGCTCGTTCCTCCACCGATATCAACAATCATACTTCCTATAGGCTCTTCGACAGGAAGCCCCGCCCCAATAGCAGCAGCCATAGGTTCCTCAATAAGATAAGCGTTTTTTTCCTTAGCCCCAGCAGCAACAGCGGCTTCAATAACAGCTCTTTTCTCAACTTCTGTAACCCCTGAAGGTATACATATAACAATTCTCGGAGAAGAAAAGCCTTTAGCTAAAGCCTTGCTTACAAAATATTTAAGCATAGCCTGAGTAATTTCAAAATCAGCGATAACGCCATCTTTCATAGGTCTTGTAGCAATTATTGACGCAGGTGTTCTTCCAATCATTTCCTTAGCTTCATTTCCAACAGCAAGAACTTCGTGCGTAACTGAATTTATAGCGACAACAGAGGGTTCATTAACGATAATACCTTTATTTTTAGCAAATACAAGAGTATTTGCGGTACCCAAATCAATTCCAATATCCTTAGTAAACATATATGTTTCCCCTTCCAAAATAATGAATATAATCTATAGCAAAACAATAAAAAAATTGACAGACCAAATCTAATAAAATTTATTATTAAGAAATTTTTTATTATTTCATACTAAAAATTTTGTGAATTTATATATAATATAACGTAAGTTTGATAAAAATTATAGGGTTAATAAAATCTTTTTTATCATAAAGACTGGTTGCACATATTTGAAACAATAATTTCAAAAAACTATTAATATAGCAATTAGCCAAATTCTTTTACAAAAACAAATCGACAATAAACTACAAGAAATATTATATTACAAAATATGGCGTTTGTCCACACAATAAAAAATTAAATTTATTAATTTTTTATAAAGAAATAAATATGACATAATTAAGGAAACACTGATTAATTCAAAAAGAGTAATCAGCGTTTCCTAAAAATTGTTTTTAATATCTAGTCAATATTCCCTTTTACAATAAAATCGTTTTTTTCTTATGTCTATTATAAATTATAAACAATAGTGAAAACAATGATAGAAAAACAGAAAGCATCTGAGAAACAGCAATATCTGTATTTCCTATCATAAGCTGGTCTGTACGCATTCCCTCAATAAAAAATCTTCCTATTCCGTATCCTAAAAAATATATAGCTGTCATTTCACCCTCAAATTTTTTATGTCTTTTATATAAATTCATAATAATAAAAAGACCTAAATTCCACATCGACTCATAAAAAAATGTTGGATGAACCTGAACATACTCAACAATTTGTTCAGAACCCTCTATTTTAAAACGTTTAAGATTATTCAAAACCTCCGATGAAGTTTCTTTTATCTGACCCACTTTATATCTCATAGCTAAAAAAGAATCTGTATATCCTCCAAACGCCTCTCTATTTATAAAATTTCCCCATCGTCCAATAATCTGACCTACAATAAGACCAAAAACAGCAGTATCAAGAAATTTAAAGAAATCAATTTTTTTAATTTTCGTATATATAACAGAAACGATAACTCCAGATATAATAGCCCCATAAATAGCAAGACCACCTTTTCTTATCGCAAATATATTTAGCAAATCATCTTTAAAATCACTCCATTTAAAAATAACATAATAAAGTCTGGCGCCAATTACACAAAAAATAATAGCCCACAAAAGATAATCCATATAAATACCACTGTTTTGACCTGTCCTCTTTGCCTCATACTGTACTGCCAGAAGTCCCAGCAAAACCCCCGAAGCAATAAGAATACCATACCAATAGATATCAAAACCCATACCTAAAAAATTACTTATAGCAACATTATCAATACTATCAATAGATATTCCAATATTAGGAAACCAAATATCCGGCGCCTGTGATATACTCTCCATAACTACCTCCAAAAAATAATATTATAGCAATTCTGTTATAGATAGAAAAGAATAATATTCCTATAACCGCTTAAAGCATAAAAAATATTTAATAAAATATTTTTCCTATTCTCTACCTATTTTTGAATTGTTGTAAGGCACTATAAGACTTAAAACAATATTATTTTCAGGAAACAAGTCATAAAGTATTTCCTCAATATATTCAATATTAATGTTTTTACAGCAATTAGCATAATCATATAATGTAATACCTTTTGTAAAAAAATCAACCTGAGCAGCAGCAATACCATCAACAGAATTGAACCCTTTAATAAATCTTCCAAGATATTTATTTTTAATTATTTCAAACAAATCGCTGTTAATTCCTTGATTTTTCACTTTTATAATATTATTGAGAAAATTTTTCTCAATAATATCAGGTTTTTCCGAAAATCCTGATATTATAGCAAATCCATAGTCCCTTCCACAAGTATACGCATAAGTAAAAGATTTGTCAATAATTCTTTTATTATACATATCCTCATAAAACTCAGAACTTTCCCCAACAATAATATCCAAAAGTATTTTTGTTCCCAATATTCTTTTGGCTGTACCCCAATGCTCCGAGGTATCTTTAATTCCAATATTAAACATTGTCCTTTCAACAGACATTTCTTCTGAAACAACTTTTTTTACAATGTTCTTTTTTTCATCAAAATCCGCCTTTTTTATATTATTATCAGCATTAAGTTTTAAATTTTTTTCAATAGACTCATAAACAATATTTCTGTCAAAATCCCCAACGCAGACAACAACAGAATTTTTATAGGTATAAAAGTTTTTATAATTTTCATACAAAGCTTCTTCTGTTATATTTTTTATAGTATCAACTGTTCCCGCTATGTCATTTTTAACATTATGATTTTCATACATAGCTTTAAGCATATTAAAATAAATCTTCCACGAAGGGTCATCATCATACATTCTTATTTCCTGAGATATAATATCCATTTCTTTTTCAACATTTTCTTTTGTAAAATAAGGTTTGCTGACAAAATCAAAAAGTATATCGATATTTTCTTTAAAATTTTCAGTGCAATTAAAATAATATGCCGTTGTATTAAAATTAGTAAAAGCGTTAGAACTTGCGCCATATTTTGAAAACGCTTCAAAAACATTATAATCTTCTTGTTCAAAAAGTTTATGCTCAATAAAATGAGCAATTCCATCAGGCTCTTTTCTCAAATCTCCATTTTGGAGAAAAATTGTGTCCACCGAACCATAATCAACAGCAAACATAACCTGTTTTTCCTTAAAACCTTTTTTAGGGATAACAAAACATTTAATTCCATTTCGCAAAGTATTTTCATAAATTGTTTCATTAGCAAAATCAATATATAATTCTTTTTCCATATATAGCAACCCCTTAGCATAAGAAATAAATAGTATCAATATAAACTTTTTTCATTATGTCAGAAATACTTTTCATCGAAATGTTCTTAAATATTTCCGCGACGTCATCTAAAGACCTATTATCCCCAATCATATTTTGAGAAAGATAAAAATCCATAATTCCTGAAGGATAATCAAAAATGCTTTCATATCTTTTTATAAGACCTGAAATAGCGCTTTCAAATTCTTCTTTTTTAAAATTACCATTTTGCACATCTTCAATACAATCTTTTATTAAACAAATAGAGTTTTCATAATCATCTTTTTTTATACCCAACTGAATCAATATAATTGTTTTAAATCTGTAAACAAATGAATTTATATAATAGCAAAGCCCATTTTCCTCACGAAGTTTCATAAATAATTTTGAGTTAGCGCTTCCTCCGAAAATCTCGTTTGCCGCAAGGAGTGTATAAAAATCATTAGAATTAGGTTTTACATCTGTACGTATCCCAATACAGAGCCTTCCTTGCGAAAGTCCCTCATTTTCCTCAATTTCATTTATCTCTCCTTTAGAAAAAACAATATTCTCATTAAATTCAACGCTCTTTTTGGAAGAAATATTAAAATATTTTTCAATATATGAATTAAAATCATTTTCCTCAACATTTCCTACATAATAAAATTCAATAGGATACTTTTCAATAATATCAAGATAATGGTTATAAAGATTTTTTTCATTTATTTTTTCCAAATCTTCAATATACCCATCTCCATATATACCAAAAGGTTCTTTTTCGCACATAATCTCAACGCATTTCAATTTAGCGTATTCTTTTTTATCGTTTTTTCTTCCAATTATCTCAAGTTTTAAATTTTCTTTTTCACTATAGACAAATTCTTTTTTAAAACTATTGTTTTCAACAAGAGGTCTTGTAATGATTTCAGATAAAAATTCGACAGCCTTTTCAGTAAATTCTTTTTTATCGATAACCTCAATAAAAAATTGTAAAATTTGTTCTTCACCCTTTTTTAAAACATTGGCGTCAAAAACAGCGCCCAAAAACTCATCTGTTTTCAAATTTATTTTTCTCATAGTGTCATATTTTTTGCTTCCTCTTTTTAAAACATACGGCAAAAGCGCGTTATACGTAACAAATTTTCTTTCAAGTGGTATACGAATAACAGCGCTTATAGAAACTGTTTTAAATTTAGAGGTTTTAACTCCATTTACAATTGTTTTTTCAAAACAAGATAACACGCAAAACACCTCTACATATATTTTCTCATTCTTTTCAACGCACTTTTTTCAAGTCTGCTAACCTGTGCCTGACTTATTCCAATTTCCTCTGCAACCTCCATTTGAGTTTTTCCTTTAAAAAATCTTAAAGTTATAATATATTTTTCTCGCTCGGCAAGGTGCTTAAGTGCCTCATTCAAAGAAATATTTTCAAGCCACAAATTTTCTGAATTTTTGTCATCGCTCACTTGGTCCATAACAAAAATAGCGTCAGCTCCATCGTGATAAACTGGCTCAAATAGCGATATAGGGTCTTGAATAGCGTCAAGGGCAAATATCACGTCAGATTTATCCATATCAATCTCTTTAGCGATTTCATCAATAGTTGGCTCTTTTGAGTTAAGATGAGTAAGTTTTTCTTTTGCTTGAAGCGCCTTATAAGCGATATCACGAAGAGAACGGCTTACACGTATGGGATTATCATCTCTCAAATATCGTTTTATCTCACCAAGAATCATAGGCACAGCATAAGTTGAAAATTTAACATTGTGAGATACATCAAAATTATTAATAGCTTTTATAAGTCCAATACATCCAACTTGAAAAAGGTCATCGGGATTTTCGCCCCTATTTCCAAATTTTTTCATAACGCTCAAAACAAGTCTTAAATTTCCGTATATATATTCTTTTTTAGCTTCTTCATCTCCTTGAAGTATTTTTTTAAACAATTCTTCTTTTTCATCATTTTTAAGAATTGGTAATTTGCTTGTATTAACTCCGCAGATTTCAACCTTTGTCATAGCCATAAAATTAATCCCTCCCATACTTTAAAGGATTTCCTTTTTAGCCCTCAATATACCAAAAATCAAAGTATCAAATCCGCCAATTTTTGCAATATTATAACAATTCAAAAAATTTTTCTTGTAAACGTGTCGACTTTTTTATAGTCAATCACTTTTAGTAATACCCACAAAATTTCCACACAAAAAAGACGCGGATAATAAAATCCGCGTCAAAATATTTATAGAAATTATTACATATCAAAAGGGTTTTCTTTAGGATAAGGTAAAGATTTAGGCTGATTATAAGCAACATCTTTAATTCCTAACAATTTAAGAACTTCAAATAACACTTTTCCTGAATGATTAAAAGCAATACCCGCATGATGAGGATATTGTTTTTCAATAAGAACGTGTCTATAAAATCTTCCCATTTCCTTAATACCAAAAATACCAATAGCGCCAAATGATTTAGGGTCTGTATCAATAACGTGACCCTCCGCAATATAACTTCTCAATTCACAGCCCGCTGTAGACTGAAGTCTGAAAATAGTAATCTCGCCGCTTTTAATATTACCTTCATAAGTTCCTCTTGTAATATTAGGTTCACTGTCAGGTTCAAGAGAACGTTTCATAATAAGCTGATGTTTCATTTCACCATTGTTAATGTAACAGCTTGAAGTATTTCCACAATGGAATCCCATAAATGTATCAGTCAAAGTATAATCTCCAAAAGCGGCTTTACTTTCATCATACAAATCCTGAGGAACAGTATTGTTAATATCAAGAAGAGTAGGAGGCATTTTAGTCGCAAGAGTAATAATATATTCAGTTAAAGCGCCATAAATATCCGTTTCACAAGAAACAGGAATGCCTCTGCCTGTCAACCTTGAATTTACATAGCAAGGAACAAATCCAAACTGAGTTTGAAAAGCTGGCCAACATTTATTAGCAAAAGCAAAATACTCACTCGCGCCTTTATTTTTCTCTGCCCAGTCAAGCAAAGTAAGTTCATATTGAGCAAGTTTCTCTAAAACTCCAGGATGTTTATTTCCAGCGCCAAGTTCTTCTTCCATTTCTTTAACAATTTCAGGAATACGTGAATCTCCCTTGTGTTCATTAAATGAGGCAAAAAGGTCAAGCTCTGAATTTTCTTGAATTTCAACGCCTAAATCATATAAAGGCTTAATAGGAGCGTTACAGGCTACAAAATCAAAAGGACGAGGCCCAAAACTAAATATTTTAAATTTCTTAAGACCAACTATAACTCTTGCAATATTAACAAAGTCAGAAATCATTTCAGCGACTCTTGAAGGAATACCAACAGGATATTCAGGTATGTATACCCTAACGCCTCTAAGACCAAGATTATATGAAGCGTTAAGCATACCACAGTAAGCATCTCCTCTGCCGTTTACAAGGTCTTTTCCTGTTTCTTCGGCAGCTGCCACAAACATAACAGGTCCGTCAAATTTCTGAGCCATCAGCGTTTCAGGACCTTCTGGACCAAAATTTCCAAGATAAACAACAAGAGCATTAGCGCCGGCGTCTTTAATTTCAGAAAGAGCTTTCATAGCGTCTTTTTCATTTTCAACAACAGTTTTAGCGCCAAAAACATCAAGACCAATTTTTTTAGTTTCATCAAGAACGCAATTTTTTCTTGAATCACTTAAAGTCATAGGAAAACAATCTCTGCTTACCGCAACCAAACCAATTTTAACTTCAGGAATATTAATCATTAAAAATCCTCCTTAAAATAAAATATATTATAAAAATATTATATCATAATTCAAGTTGTAGTTACAACTTAAATTATTCCTAAATTAAACATTTTTTTTATTTTCGTCATTTTAGACAAAATAAAAAATATTAAAAACTTGTCTAAAAATAAATATCTCTGTAATCGTTCTTCAAATTTTTAAACAACTTTGCCATTACCATTTTATATTCTTTTATTTTTCCCTGCTCTCTTTTAATTTTAGCCATTTCCAAATTCGCTGACAAATCATCTCTTGAACACCTTAACGCTGTACAAACAGCTCCTTCCGCTTTAATAAAATCATTGCTAAGACGATAATATTTAGCTAAATATGTCCATAGTTTAACAGATGAGTTATCATATATAATAGCTTTTTCAATACATTTGATAGCTGACTTAAAATCAAAGGCATTTTCATAAATAATACTTTTTTTAATAAGCACCTCAATATTTGACTCTTCAATCATATCTAAAGCCTTAATAGCGGTTTCAAACTTCCCCTGTTTTTCATATACATCAGCCAATTTAAATATCGCCAAAAAATCATTTTTAACAATAGCGTATTTATAATAATTGATAGCTTTTTCAAAATTGCCTCTCCCAAACTCAATTTCTCCTTTAAAACAAAAAATTTCTCCGCTGTCAAAATTTTTTTCAATAAGTTGAATATACTTTTCAGCAACATCAAAATCATTATTATATATGCAAGCCTCAATAAGGTTTGAAATAATTTTATCATTAGTATTGCAGCATTCGAAAGCCTTAAAAAACCATTTCTCCGCTTTATCATATTTTTCAAGATTCATATAACCAATTCCTATATTGTTCATAGCCGCGTAGTTTTTTTTGTCGTAAGATAAAACCGCCTTATAAGCGATGACAGCTTTCTCAAAACTTCCAACAGCAATAAGGGCGTCGCCTTTTTCTTTAAGCTTTTCACTTTGACTTTGGTTCTGCCATTCTTGAATTTCGCTTTTCAAAGAGTCAAGTTCATCTTTATCAAAATAATAAGTAACAGATAAAAAAGCTATAATTCTATCTTTTAAATTGCGTATACTTTTCATTTTCACAATTTCCGACGCAATAAAAGACAATTTCAATTCTTCCCTAACCCATTCAATAAAATTATCTTTTATAAAAATTTCATCCCAAGATTCTTTCCAATAATAATAACAATGATAAAGAGCTTGTTCAAAAGAATATACAGAAATATTTGTCGCCTCAAATCTATAAGGCACCGGACTGATGTTTTCTGAAAGAGCTAAAATTAAATCAGTAGCCATAAAACATTCACCAACTTAAATTAAATTTTCATCAGGATTATAGTTTTACCAATTCAGCAATACTCATAGCTATATTGTCAAGAATATCGTAGAATTTCTCATTTAGGTCATAATATTTTCCGCCTGAAACAACTAAAGGCTCATAAGCCTCTCTGCTTTCTCTGTCACGTCTTGCCGCAACATATGTTGTAACATTATTTTCAGTAAGCATATTGCAAATATCCTCAACACTCATTCCGCTTTCTGTAGGTATATGAGGAGGAGCGTCTGTAATAAGAATGAATATATTTTTTGAGTTTTCCTTAACTTTTTCCGACTTTAAAAGTTCCACACTTGTTTCCAAAGCGTCTAAAGAAGATTCCGGAATATCTCCTCCGAAAGTTCTCGGAATATGTTTAACTTGCTTTTGAAATTTAGCTATATCACTAGTAAAACGGTAAACACTCGGTTTTTCCTTTTCATTCAAATCTCCAAATCCAATAAGCCCAAATTTAAAAGAAACTCCTCTAGCGTTTAAAATATTTGAGAATTCAATAGCCCGTTCTTTAACTCCTTTTATGTAAGAATCCATACTGCCCGTTGTATCAATTATAAATACAATATTTATATTTTGATTTTTGTCAAAGACAAAATTCCGCTGTTCCGGTTCCATCGTCGTTTTTGTCCTGTCAAATTCGCTTTTTTGAAGTTTTCCAGTAACTTTATCCTTAACGTGAACCTCAAAAAGATTATTTTCATTTATCGCATAAGTTATCTCAATATCAGAATTTTCTTCAATACCCGACAAAAGAACACTGCCAATATATTTTTTTTCTTTTTCATAGCCCTGTTCCCACTGATAAACACTAACATTTACCATAGAAGCGCCGTTTAAATTAGTATATCCGTCGCTTGAAACACTGCAAGGAATCAAACTGCCCATAGGAATAATAGGAATAAGGCTTTTTTTCATTGATTTAATATCAACAATAGCCTCTGTTCCAAAAATTTGTCTTGTAACTTGCCCAACCTTAACGTTGCTGTTAGGCAAATGAATAAGATGATTATATATAGCTGCTCCCATAGCTACACTTTTCGCTGGGTCTGTAGCTCTATAAGGTTCCTTAATATATCCAGCAACCATTCTCTTTACCATAGGAATCAAAGTCGAACCGCCTACAAGAATAACCTTTGAAATTTCATCAGGTTCTTTTCCCGCGCGCTTCAAAGCCTCTCCAATAATTTCTCTGCTTTTTTCCACATATTTTCTTATAAGCGCCTCAAATTCCTCTCTTGAAATTTCAAGAGAAATATTCTTTGGAACACCGTCCTTAATAATAATAGGATTAATTTTAACAGAAACCTTATTTGTTCCTGAAAGTTTTTTCTTTGCCTGCTCCGCCTCGTGTTTAAGCTTCTGTTCCACTCTTCTTTTCTCCGCGTCCTCAAGTTCATCAAGGTTAATTCCTGTTTCTTTAAGAAATCTTTGTTTAATTAAATTAATTATTTCATTGTCAAAGTCATCTCCGCCAAGACTCATATCTCCCACATCAGAAAGTTCTTGAAAAACCTCCTGACCGTCCTCTCCTATAGAAACTCTAAGTACACAGGCGTCAAAAGTTCCTCCTCCTATATCATAAACCAAAAGCGTCTGTGCATACCCCTGCTTATACCCATACTCAATAGCGGCAGACAAAGGTTCTGATAAAAGATAAACATTTTTAAATCCAGCAAGAAGCCCCGCTTCTTTTGTAGCATAAATTTGTCTGTCATTAAAATAAGCGGGATGTGTAATAACCACCTCGTCAAAAGTTTCCTCTGCCTGTTCCTCGGCTGCCTGTTTTAATTTTTTTAAAATCTCACTGCTTATTTCCTCGGGGGATTTTGAAATTTCTCCTATATTAACAGAATCACTTGTACCCATAAGCCTTTTTACAGAAATAACTGTATTTTCAGGATAAATAATAGCTCCTGATTTAGCCTCACTGCCAACTATAATATCATCATCAATATAGCTTACGACAGAAGGCAAAATTTCATCTGTTCCATCAATAGCGACAGTATAAACAGAATCATCTTTATCCTTATAAATAATAGCGACAGAATTTGTCGTACCCAAATCTATACCTAAATAACTCATAAATTATCCCTCCACAATAGTTTTATTAAATCTTTCGGGGTCAAAACTTTGAAAATAATTACTTTTAGGATATTCCGAGCCAAATCCCATATCCTCCACAGTTCCCTTAACAATACCGCCTTCTTCCTCAACCATCAGCGTAATTTTAAGTTTTGTTTTCCCGCTTGGTCTTTCCGGCAGTCCTTTTATCTGAACCTCACCAATTAACTTACAGCGTTCTATAGTATCCTCTTTATCAATTCTCTCCATTATTTTAAGGTCAAGAGCAGTCATTTCCTCCGATGTATCTCCCGAAAGCGTAAAAATCTGACTTTTCTTAGCAAGAGCATATGGCGTACCCCTTTTAATCATTGTATAAAATGACTTTCTTGAATTATTTACAATTTCAAAACCAATATCGTGAGGAACTGTAACCTCAAACTCAACACTTATTTTCTCCGCTTCCAAATCAGGCTGAGAAAGAAGTCCCATTTTCATCGCCGCATAATAAGTCGCTCCAAGAGAAATATCAAGAGCTGGTCTTTCAGACACATAAATTTTATTTTCATTATTAAAAATTCCTGTAAGCATATCCTTAACCCAGGGCATTTGAGAAGAACCGCCTTCTAACAAAACTCTGTCTATGTCATCAGCGTTAAGAGCGCCAGTATAAGCCTCTCTAAGAGCTTTTAAAACAAGTTTCCTCGTTTTTTCAATAAAATCTGAAATAAGTTCCTCAAAACTTTCTCTAGAAATTTGCTCAACAAAAGGAGGAATACAAAATGTAAAAGGAATCCTAAAATTTTTAACACCCGAAAGCCTTTCTTTCGCTTCAATTGCCCTCGAAACAATTTCAACAATATTTTCGGGAGCTATATCCTCTTTTTTCTGTTTAGTTTTATTTTCAATAAAAGAATAGCAAAGCCCGCACAAGGCCTCGTCAATATTATCACCGCCGTGATATGCCTCTCCGCCCTCGCTTATAACCTGAAGCTTCATTCTTTTCTCATTCTTTTCCATAACGTGAAATAACGTAATATCCAAAGTTCCTCCGCCAAAATCAAAAACCATAAACTTTTCGTTTTCCTCAAGATTATGACGAAAATTATACGCCAAAGCCGCCGCTTTAGGTTCTTCAATAAGACAAATAAGTTTATCTTTAAAACCCGCTTTTTCACAGGCACACATAGTTGCCTTCTTAGCCGCGTCATCAAAATCATACGGCACAGAAACAACAACCCCTGCAATTTCTGCTTTAGGATTAAGGCTTTGACAGTGTTCCGCAAGTTCTGTCAATATTTTTGCGGAAATATCTTCAGGAAGATATTCTTTATTGTCAATAACAATTTTTTCATCAGTACCCATTTTTCTTTTAATAGAACGAATTGTGGTTTCCGGATAAATTTTCATAGAGCGGTACGCCTCTTCCCCAATAACCCATTCACCTTCCTCGTCATCATCTTTTCTATATTGAACAACCGATGGAAGCGGAATTTTTCCAAAACCATTACTAATATCTATAGGTTCTGGTTTACCGTTTATATTATCCCAATAGCTCACAATAGAATTTGTTGTGCCTAAATCAATACCAAGAATATACCAGTCCTCAGGCAATTCTCCAAGTTCCTCAATTTGTTTTCTATAATCTTCCCAATTCAAAAAAGCCACCATCTTTCAAATTATAAATTCATTTTCAAATATATCATATCAATGAGCCGTACTCCCGATTCATAGATAGGATTTTTATAATTTTCAACAAAAAAATTTTTAATTATATGTGATTTATGAAAACCAAGCTTTTCATAAAAAGGAATTGTCAAAGGGCTATCGCCCGTTCCAACACATAAAACAGAATAATTATCTTTGGCAATACTGATAATAAAATTTATTAATGCCTTTCCATAACCCATTTTTTGATATTCACTTTTTACGGCAATATTTTTTATTTCAAGAACACCTTTTTCTTCGTCTGTAATAACACAAACGCCTTTAACACCATTATCATTTAACACAAACATTCTTCCCTGATTAAGATATTTATCAATCATATCCTCCTGTTCATCAGCAATCAAAAGCAAATCAATATATATTTTTTTATTTTCCTTTACTTCCTCTATAATCATTTTATTACTCCATACAACTTTATATAGTAACGTGCAAAATTTTTATTGTTTCACTATAATTTACTCAAGTTCAATCACAAATCCTTTTAAATAATCAGTTTTTTGAAAAAAATCACCAAAACCCAAATCTCTGATTTCAACATAAATTTTATTATACTCAATATACTCAAACAAAATATCAAACCAATTTGTGCCTTTAGGCCTTTTTGGCAAATCATCCAGAATAATCCTTGCTATTATGATAAGGTTTCCATCATTATCTTTTTTAAAAACTTCCAAAGCCGGAGGAACATCAATCTCATTAATAATAACACTTTTACTTTTAAATTTCTGCCACCAAAAAGCGCCTTTTTCAATAAACGGAACAAATTTACTGTCATCGTTTTTATCTCGGAATACAAGTCCTATATCCTGAGTACGGGCAGAATTTTCCGAAAAAATAAGCTTTTTATCTTTAACAGCTCCAAAATATTTAGCGGCAATAACACAAGCGCCTTGTGATAAAATATCTTTAGGATTTTTATAAATAACACTTCTATTTTCACCAAAAACATTAACAATGGCTTCTTTTATCCAAAACATCTCAAATCCACCACCGCAGCAAAGTATTTTATCAATATCAAAACCCTCATTTTTCCTCAACATTTCATTTTGGAAAATTTTTTCAAGAAATCTGTAAAAAATCACATTAAACTCGTGTGTTATATTTTCAATCTCATTTTTTTCAATAGTTTTTTGAAAAGGCGGATAAATAAAATTAAAATAAAGCTTTATCTCTTTTTTACTTTTAAATATCAAATCTTTATATTGATATGTAAAAGCCTCCAGCTGAAGTTTATGAATATCAGAAATATCAGTTTCTCCTGTATTATCTTTAAAATAATCCTCAAAAACATCATATAACTTTTTTTCTATTTTTGACGTTCCTATATTACTTTCAAAAAAAGCTGAGTTCACATTTACTATAATACTATCCTCTTTTTCAAAAAGATTAAAAAACCCTCCTCTGATTTCACGACTTCCAAAATCAAGAGTAATTATTTTAGGCGGAATAACTTTCTCATCAAAACAATACTTATTTAAAATACATTCTTTAGCGGAAAATAAGCCAATTAACTTATCATAATATCCCGATTCAGAAAATGCCTCCAGCAATTCATTTTCCGCGTCTTCATTTAAGTATGCCACAGATACAGCAATTCCCACTATTTCCGCGTTTGGATTTATATTCTTAATATTTTCAAGAAGTTCCTTTATAAAAAGGCTTAATATATAAGAATGAGATAAAACTTTTCTGCCTATAGTATAACAATTTTTTTTACCAAGTCCCGAAATAAGATTATCAAAAGTAATAGAATCTGAAAGAGGTTTATTCATCAAAGCATACTCCCCAAATACCCATTCCTCTGTATCTCTTATATACTGAACAACTGTAGGAACAGAATCTTTTCCATAGCCTCCGCTTATATCAAGCTGTTCAATTTTATTTGTATTAAAATCAAAAAAAGATAACGCCGAATCATTATTTCCTATATCAAGTCCGATAATAAATTTTGTTTCATCAAAAGTCCCGTCAAACTTTATACCCTCATTAAGAAACATATTCGCACCCACTTACATAACATAATATTATAATCTCTTTTAAATGTCTATTTAGCCGCGATAATATTAGCTCTCAAAATAACTCGGTTATCATCTTTATAACCGCTGTTCATAAGTTTAATAACCTCGCCTTTTTTAAAATTCTCATTTTTTTCCGCCATTATAACCTCGTGTTCTTTTCCATTAAACAAATCGTGGGGTTTAGGGGCAATAACATCAACCCCCACAATAGAAAGAACCTGATGCAATTCATCATAAACAAAATCCATATTCTGAACAAATTCCTCAACATACATATTTTCAGAATTTCTCATTCTTGAAACAGAATAATTCATAATTTCCTCAAATGTACTTACTTCAAATAAAATATTATCTTTTTTTAAGAGGAAAACCATTTTTTGAACTTTATCAATTTTATTTTCATACTCATTAAAAATATCAATAAAGTCAGAGGAAATCTTTTCTATATTATCATCAGATAAATTACGACATAAAATAAAAAGCTCATCACTTTTTCTAATTTTACGAACCTCCAAAATAACTTTCTTCACCTGTTCCCAAAATTCCCCTGCTCCATCTCTAATATTTTGGATTTTAATATAAACGGTTTCCGCTATTCCGTCAATAATTTCTTTAAAATTAGTCTGTTGATAATTTTTTTTATTTGTATTCCAAAAATCATATATAGTTTGGAATTTAGAAATAACTTTTTCAGAGAAAAACAGAATTTCCTCAACTTCATTTTCAATCTTTTCAATCATTTTCACTTCTTCATAATTGTCTTTAATTATTTTCAAAAAAGCCGAATTACAATAATCAAAGTGTTTTTTTGAATTTTCTGATTTCTTTTCAGCATTTTTAAAAAAATCAGCAATTTTATTTATAACTCTTTTATCAAATTTATTTATAAATTTTTCATATACAACTGCTTCTTTAAAAGTCTTTTCCATTACATCAATTTGTTTTGAAAGATGCTGATAACCTTCTCGCAGCCTCATCAAAACCGATTGTACAATAACCTCATCTTCCATTACTTGAATCTTTTTTTCCAAAACATCAGCCTGAACCTTTATAATAATAGATAAAGCTTCTCGCTCCTGTTTCAAAGCCTCATAATAAAATGATGTTATTTTTCTTAAGTTAATATCGTTAAGCTGAACAAAACAATTTTTCACAGCAGAAAAATATACTTTATAAATATCATCAATACATTTATTAATATCAAATTCATCAAAACAACGATATATTTTGTCATATATCAAACTTATACTTTTTGAAAACATTTTCATATTAGCGTCAATTATTTTTTCTTTTTCCTTCGAAATAGGATTTAATTGACTATCGGTTTTATCATAAGCCTCATCAAATTTATTTATCTGGCATTCAAGAATATCATTAATACCATCCGCAATTTTAATAACATCAGCACTCGCAATATCTTTTCTTTTCGTACTATAAGCCTTAACAGCAGATTTATAATAATCTATAATCATATTATAGTAATCATAAATTTTCTCATTATATTTTATAAGAGCCTTACCGTTATCAATTGAGTTTAAAAATTCCGCAAGTAAAAATTCTTTCAATTCAGATATAAAAATTTTAATAAGCATATCCTTATATTCACAATAAGCATCGAAAGTAATTTTACCCTTTTTCATAATTTCATAGTTAACAGGTGATTTCAAAACCTTTTCCTCCTGCCAGAAATTAATATAATTCATCAACAGATAATTTTGTGACAATACCATCATTACTCATACTTTTAGCCGTAACCGTAAGCATATTGTCTTGTCCAACATTAAATATAACCTTAACTTTTTCTTCCCCCTTAGGAGCTTGAGGAATACCTCTTAAAGACGTACCCGCAAGACGCCTCATACCATCACTGTTTACAAAAATCTGATTTTTATCATCAGGCGCTGTATTTTCATATACAACAATAGCCATACTTGTAACATCGTCAAAATTTGTAATCAAAGGTTCTTCAGCCTCAACAGTAAGACCACCCTCTGGTATTTCAACTCCGCTTCCCACAATTTCCATAAAGCGTCGTCCAGCAATTTCCAGACCAAGTGGATGAATTGTTTTTTCCTGAACAACAGGCCCTTTAACCGTTGGCATCATAATCATATTGCAATAGTATGCCGCACCTTGAGAAATACTCAAAGCAGGGCTAATTTTTGATTTAAAAGGCTCTTTTCCAAACTTCTCTTTAATTTTCACTTCCACTAAAGGAACTGAAGAGCTTCCACCAACAAGAAAAATCTCATCAATATCAGAAACTGTCAAACTTGCCGCGTCAAGAGATTTATCTATACATTTAAAAGTTCTCTCAATCATATCAAAAATATTCTTGTCCCTAAATTTCTCAAAAATCTCATCCGAATCATCAAGCTTATTTATTCTTCTATGGTTCTCAAAATCCTCTCTTGAAATTTCCATATTAATATTCACAATTTTTGGCTCTTGAATAAATGGAGCCAAAACAACTTTTGTGCTTTTAGCTTTAGAAAGTCTTTCTTTAGCTTGATTAGCGGCTTGAAAAAGTCTAACAAGAGCAATCTTTTTCTGACGTCTGGAAACACCGTCGTCAACATCACTATCAAACAAGTCAATTTCTTCATTTGTCAACTTTTTAAATTCCTCATAAATCATATCCACAATAATTTTGTCAATATCATTTCCCCCAAGATTATTATCACCATAAGTGCTTAATATAGAAATAACTGGCTCATCATTTTCATTCATCTTTATTTCAAGTATACAAGCGTCAAAAGTACCTCCGCCAAAATCAAAAACAAGAACCTTTTTGTTTTTTCTTTCATTTATAGCATAGCTTACAGCGGCGGCAGCGGGTTCAAGACGAAGATAAATACTTGACTCGTCAAACCCAGCAATTATCGCCGCTTCTTTAGTCATTTTCTTTTGTTTGTCAGTAGAATTAGCAGGAACCGTAATGACGCAGCCGGAAAATTCACCAGCGACATTCATTTCTTCCTGAACATACTCATCCGCTTTCTGTTTCAGATAACCAAGTATTTCACCAGCAATTTGCTGAGGTTTAAAAACATATTCCTTATCATCAACATTAATTTTTATTTCCTCATCAAATCCAAGGTATCTTTTTATTGATAAAACAGTACTCTGAGGATAAATAACAGCCGCCTCTTTGGCTTGAAAACCAAAAATTCTTGACAATTTACTTTCATCATCAGGGTCTGTTTCAAATTGAATTGCTGTAGGAAAAATATTGCTTCCCTCAATAGGTATAGTCTGTGCCTCGCCATCCTTAAAGTTATAAATGCTTACAACCGAATTTGTTGTTCCAAAATCAATTCCCAAAAATAAACCTCTCTCAAGGTCAAGACCCAAAGTTCCCATTCTATATTTCCTCCTTTTAAATTAAAGTACATCTCAATTTATTGTTTTTTATTATCTTTTTATTAATGATATTTTCTGAATCTTCATATCTTCCAATATCCTCATAAATAATTGAGTTATTTAACTCAAAAAAATCGTCCTCTTCAATTTCTTTATGGAGTTTCATATTTTTGTTTAAAATAATCTTTTTAGGAGTTTCAATACTGCCCTTTTCTTTATTTTCACAAATATAATATTCAATTTCTTCTCCATAAAAAACAGGTATGTTAATATAATAAATCCCAAAGTCCAAATAAAGCATAGATTTTGAATAAAAATCAAACTCTCCCTTTTCACGAAAATAAAACAAAACACTTTTATCCGATGGCGCATAATAAATAAATGGACAATTTTTCTCAATATACAAATCATCACTAAAATCATTCTCAATATTCTTAAAAATAGGAAAAAGTAGATTTCTTTTTTTCATAAATTCTAAAGCCGCTGAAATAATCTCATTTGAATTTTCTGTTTTTAATCCGTGGATTAAATAAGTGTGACTCAAAGCGTAAGAAATCATCTCATTTTTATTTAAAAAAAACAAACTCTCAAGAATATCAATCGTTCCTCTTTCCGGCATAACCGAATTTACAATCATTTCGTAACAACAATATTCAGCAAATTCCTCAATAAGATTATTGCTTCTGTCATTTTCATACATAGCAGAAAAAACACTTTGAACTTTAGAATCAAATACTCTTGTCTGTATACTAAGAGCCATTAGTTTTTCATCGACAAAATGATTTGGCGTACCCATATCATAAAGAATATCACAAACCAGAAGCCAATCTTTTCTTCCGCCCTTATAAAATTTAGTTAAGAGCTCTATCATATTTCTATCATATCTTGACTTAAGTACAAGCTCATAAACGCACCTTACAAGAAATGGACTTAGAGAAGGTATCTTAATAAGTTTTCTTATACCATGATAGAGTATTTTATCAGGAATACAATGACTTTTTTCAGCGATAATCTCTGCCGCCCTGTCAAAATACATATTTTCAATAAATACATCAAACATAATACTTATATATTTATCCTTAACATATTTTAATTCAATATTTTTAAAACATTCAAAAGCCTTATCTAAATTCATATTAAAATAATACAAATTTCCTACGGCTGCCAAAATTTTCATACGAAACTCAAAAGAAATATCCTGTTTCAGAACTCTCTCAAATATTTTAAGACAATACGTTTCAGTATACTCCATATTTATGTAATAATCTGCCAAAGCTAATTCCAGTTCATCAGAAATATACCCATCAAAATAAAATGTTTTATATAATCCAAAACTAGCGCCATCAACACACCTTTTAATAATAATGTCTTCATCAATAAATTGTTTCTTACTGTTAGAGAAAAAAATTTTAGCCGATTCAGAAATTTTATTTATTACGCAAGTTTTACCTTCTACATTATAAACTGATAATTTTTCTTTATTTTTCTCAATAACAAAACAGTATTTAATATCAGGATTCTTTATTTCAATTTCATATAAAAATAACTGAGGAAATAAAATATCTTTCATCTTTTTTAACAAGTCTTTTTCAACATCAAATTTATTTTTATTTTCAATAATAAATTTATACACACTATTATAATATCTTCCGGAAAAACCGTTTTGCGCTGAAACAATTCCAAAGTCAGAAATATCATAAATATACTCGTCTAAAACTTCCATAAACTTTTTGTTAGTTAAAATCAAATGATAAATATATGGCTTTATTTTATCAGATAATTCACCATACTTTAAAAACATTTTTATAGGATAAATGCCAAAATCCAGCTTATCATTATAAAAAGAACTTAAAACAAAAAAGTTATTTAGCTTTGGTATAAAAATTTGCTTTTTTACAGCAAGACTGTAATATTCAGACGCTTTTGCGGAAAAATCATTATTTTCTATATAATAAGAGCAAATTTCCTTCAAAATTTCTTCATCTTCATATAATGAATATAATTTAAAACAAACCAATTTATTATTTTTAAAAGCCTCACGGATTTTATTTGAATAAATCCTTATAAAAGGTTGTAAATTCAAACCGTGAGAAATTCCCCATTTTAAAAAAGAAACAAACAGTGGTTCTGTATAATAAACGCTTTTATTTTTACTATTAAAATACTTATAAAGACATATATAGAAAAAATAATTTCTCTCGCTTTTAGAAAAATAATACTCAAGTTTCTTTTTAGCATTACCGAAATTATCATACTCAATATTCAGCTCCGCTAAAAAAAGCAATATAGAAACGTTATTACTTTGCTCCCAAACAGTATGAATTTCTCTATAAATTTTAAAACTTTCTCTCGTTTCTTTACGCTTTAAGAAAATAAGAGCAAGTATGTACAAATAAAACGCATATATTTCAGGTTTATTATTTTTTAAATAATTTCTATAATTTTCGCAAACAGAAATCCTTTTAATAGCCGAACTAAGCCTTCCTGTTTCCATTTCAAAAAAAGCAGCAATTAAAACATACATTATATTTTGTGTATTATATTTAAATCTTTTAACAGATATAAAAAAAGCATTATCCGCATAGCCAAACGAGCCAGTTTCAAGAAAGCGAATATAAAGTCTTGAAATTAAAAAAACAGCAGAAAAATAATTCTTTTTTGTTTTATACACATTCTCAATTTTTTCTATCAAATCATTTAACACTTTCATAGTAACCTACCTCAAAATTTACAAAAGTGAAGTACCCAAAACTGCCTTCTTTGTTTTCAAAATTACTTTGTTATTAAAAACTGTCTTAACATAAATTTCACTTTCGATATATAATTTTTTATTAAAAGAAACTTTGTCAATAAAGTCCCTCATTTTAGAACGTTTTATTTTAAAATGAACCTTACCTTTTTCTGAGATAACACAGCGTTTTTCTTCAAACTCAACAAAGTTATTTTTTGAATCAAATTCAAAAAATAAATCTTCTCCACAATTGTTTTCAACAATAATACTTCCATAGTCATCATACTCATAAATTTCATTAGATAAACTAACCTTAATTTTCGGAAGTTTTAAAATATCTATTTTAACATCAGTATTTTTATCAATAATCACAAATTCCCTTGAAAAGTTACTATCAATAAGTTTTGGATTTATTTCATAGTTGACATAACATCTGTTTTCATCATCAAAATCATCAGAAGTTATGATATTTTTTTTAAGCTTAATCCATTTTGAATTATATTTTAAACTAAGTTCCTTATGTATATAACCATAGCCCTTTTTTAGAATAACAATACTGCCGGATAACAATTTCGTTTGAAAAGGTTTTATGGAAATATTAATGTTTTTTTCAATAACTTCAGTAAAATTTTGTTTTTTTAGTTTAGTAAATATAAAAAAATTTTCAATCGCTCTATCCCTATTACAATCTTCTAATATCAATTTTGTCATATCCATATGTTCAAAACCCATTTTAATAAGCCAATTAAAAAATTCAGCCGAATAAAAAATCTCAGTAGCTTTTTTAGGCTTTTTTTTATAATACGAAAAAAAATCTTTAATCGTATTAAATTTATATCCGTCTTTTGTATAAAAAACATCTTTCAAAACCTTAATAAATACAGGTATTGTAATCTCTCCTCCGTTTGAGATAATATATATATTAAATCTCAAAAGTTTTTTAGTATCACAAGAATTTACATTAATGCTATACTTTATTTCGAACTCATTTCCTTCAAATTCGGTTTTCTCAAAAGAAATAATATCGTTGTCTGTCATAATATTACCATAAAGAAGCCCTCCTCCCAAATTTTTAACAGTAAAACAACCACTGTAAAAATCCAAAACTTCTTCTGCTATCTTTGTAATACTACAGCCCATTTTTGTCATCGGATATTCAAATTTGTTTTTAATTTGAATGCACCTCCCTATACAAATGACAATAAATAATTTAAATTTTCATGTTAAAATCAATACATAATAATTATAACACAATAGCATATCATTTCCAATAAAAATATCAAATAATTCATTAAAATCATTGTTAAGGTACAATAGATAGGTAACAGAGAAAATAAAAAACAAGGTTCTGAAAATGTGATATAATTGAAATCGCTAAAACCCAATAAATCACAAAGGAGAACCTTGTATAAATATGTTATCACAAATAAAGTATTTTCGTCAACGATTAATTAAATATCTTGAAAATCATAGTATTAAAGCATCATACATATACCTCGTTGACACTGTTCCGTTTTCTTTAGCGAGAGCGGAAATATCACCGTGACCATTTTGGAAATAATAAATTCCGCCGTTTGATTTTATCAATCCAAGACCTCTTATATAATAAGTTTCGAACTCGTAAATTATATTGCCTCCCTGCCAGGCGCAAATAAATATTGTCTAATTCAATTCTTTTAAGCAGCAATTCATCCAGTCTGTAGAAATAACTAATATCATTATTGCCCTACTCATGTAAGCCAGTCTTTTTTTAATATTCAAAAAGAAAGCATAAATAATTTTATATTGTCTATACTTTCTTTTTGAAAAATCTTTATTAAAAAATAACATTTAACTACATACAATTGGGGCAATTAAAAATCATAAAAAACTTATGCAGTCCACATTGTATCAAACCATAAAGCTATAAACGCTAAATTTAATATTACTCCTATTAATTTTAGCAACTTATTCGAAATTCTTTCATAAAAGCATAAATACATTATTAAGAAAATGGATATTATAAATAAAATCATATGCCCTCTAATAGGTACTAAATAGTACAGAGTGTGTCTCCAAGATAAATTATCAAACCTTAAAATTAGTTCAGTAAAAAAATTATAAAATCCATACAATATGGAAATTACTACAATTTTAAACTCCATAAATTCGGCATCCTTTTATGTTTTTGAAATAAAAAATCCCAATATTACTTCTAATACTGAGATTTTTTATTGTCATATTAACTTAATGACATTGGCTTATTAGAGTCTTTTTAATGGAGGTGAGGAGAATCGAACTCCTGTCCGAAAACCCGTCAATAAAGACTTCTCCCATTACAGTCGTTTCTTTAGAATTCTTGGTTAAAACCGCCAAACGACAAGCTGAAATAACCAATAGCTTCATAAATCTTTTCTTATCTCAAAGCTTTAATAAGAAAGTGCCTCGCAAAGTCGACGCCAAACATAAGGCAGCGAGAAACCGAATGCTGACGGCAGCCTTAAATTAGGCTGCGTAAGATAAATTAGAATTATCGTTTATTTTTAAAATTTTCGGCTTAATAACGCAGTTGCCGTCTGCGAATGGCTATCTCTATTTTCAAAATCCCCGTCGAAACCATTGCACCCCCAAGGACAAAATAATTATACTATATAAATAAATATATTGCAACACTAAATTTAATAATAATATATCCTATAATTTAAATTTAATACTTTAAAATTTCTAAAAATCCATTTTCTTTAAGAAAATTTAGAAAATATCTATCAACAATCTCAACACCGCTATGATTCAAATGAGCATCATCACGAAAATTTTCGTGCTTAAGCAACTTCTCATTTTTATTTACAATATTATAATCTAAATACAAAATATTATTTTCCTTAGCAAAAGCTGTAATTTCTGAATTAACCTTATCATAATTTTTAATATATTCCATAGAAATATTAGCAACAGGAGCTGTAACAAAAATAATCTCAATATTTTCTTCTCTACAAGTATCAATAATCTTCTGCAAATATTTTTTTTGAGAGCTTTTAAACTCCCAATTTTTTCCATCAAAATTTTTAAACTGATTAGTTTTGTCAAATTCATCTGGGAGCATATTATAATTACAAAAAGTATATCCCTTTGAACGATATTCCTCTTTTCCCTGCTGTTTCTCGTAAATTTTATCCGAAACGCCAAACTTTTCTTTTAAATCATCTTTCAGTTCTTTATTTTTCAGAGCAAAATAATCCTGCTGATATTTTAATATATTTATATTATATTTAATTTTTTCACCCAAAGGAAAAACTTCATCTATATATTTTTTTTCCAATTCCTTGTTTTTCAACACTTGAAAAAGCATACTCGCCTGTTTAAGTTCAAAATCATCATCAAGCATATCCCAATAAACTTCAACAACAGCAACCTTAGGCTTTTGATAATTCAAAACTTCCAGCAGAGTAAAATAAGTTGAGTCTGGGTGCTGTAATGGCATACCCATTTGATAGCTTGATATATTCAATTCCTTATCAAAAATATCAGGGTCAAAAGTACAATATGAATGAGAAGAACCAAGAAAAATCATATCAATACTATTTTTTTCCATAGAATAAAATTCTCCCCAGCGTTTTTCGTTATATGTATTAATTAAATTTTCAGTGCTTGCGGAAGAATATTCTTTTCCAATATAATATATAACAGGCACAAGAAAAGCAATAAAAACAAAAGTTTTTATATATATATAATTAAATTTTTTTATATTATAAATTTTTTTTATTTTATTTTTTTATTTTTTTTTTTTTTACCCCCCCCCCACACACCCCCCACCCCCCCCCCCCCCCCCCCCCCCCCCCCCCCC
>CAOJPS010000009.1 GCA_948441255.1 uncultured Eubacteriaceae bacterium
TTCCTATATCCTCTGAAGTATAAGTTCCTGTTTTCGGAGGAGCATCCGAATTATCAGAAGTAATAACTTTAGTTACTCCGCCGATATCTGTCAAATGATAGAACACATTTGTTCCAACAAAATAGTCTTTTCCAAAACCATTTCCATCATCAGCCGTTTCAGCATTTTCAAGGAAAATACGGAATGTTCTCTCTGCTTCAGCATCTTTAAGAAAGTCAACAGCAAAAGTAGCCTTGCCGCTGCTTACAGGAGTATTAAATTTCTTAAACACAGCCTTATCAGGCAGTTTAATCTTAACGGTATTATTTCCTTGTATAGTGTCCTTATTAGCGATATCTATTTTATGGTCTACAGTATTACCGTCTTTATCAACAGCAAATTTTTCTTTATACCATTTTCCAAAGTCTTCGCCATCATCAAAGAACTTATCAGAAACAACCTCGCTGTTTTGTCCTGTTCCATTCACAACAGCAACAATATCTTCCGATTCAGCCACTCCCTTTATATTTTCGCCATACTCAACGTCAGCTTTTACTTTAATCATCGTAACGCCGCATTTACTATAATCGATTGTTCCATCAGAATTTATAACGTCATTCTGCCCCTCAACAGTCCTCCACACTACATTAGACAATTGATTTCCATATCCCGGCAGTCTGTCGCCAACATTCATATTATAGCTTAATGAAGAAAGCGCTTCGGCGTCTTCTTTTGCTATAGCCGTCAAATCCTTACAATAAAGATTATCTATGTAGAACTCGCAAACATTTTTAGATCTGTCAGGTCTAAACTCAATTCTGTTTGGAACAAACCTTGAAGCGTTGCTTACAGAATATTCGCTTGAAGGCTTAGCGTTTTCAACCTTAGAAATAACATTGCCTTCATCATCACACAAATAATAATCTATTTTCGGTTCTGTTCCAGAGAAAACGCCTCTTGTATCCGAGACCATTTTAAATTTAAGCCATTCGTCAGCAACATTGGCAATCTTAGTTCTATTTGAGTTATCTGTCTTTACCTCTACTGAATCAATTGTAAATCTCATTTCACCAATAGTACTTCCGCCTCTAAGATATACCTCAAATTTGCTGTCAGTATCTATATCTCCCACATAAATATCAAATCCGGCTTCAATAATTCCACTATTGTCTCCTCCAAAATTGTAAGAGAAATTACAAGTAGTATCGCCTGTAGTAGCCGATTGCTTCACTTCATAAAAATTTCCTCTTTCCGGATACTCATTTTCGGAGATATTATTTGTAACTCCCCAGGATATATTGCTTCCAACAACATTTTTATCAGGTGTTTTTATATTTTTTGAATCTCCTCCAACCGCTTCATCATTAAAACTCACAAAAGAATCACTGCCTTCGGTTGAAGAACCAACAATAACATCAAATTCCCTAACCTCATCTTTATATCCATCAACTGATAATGTCACTTTAAGCTTAGCGTATTTAACTCCGCCTCCATATTCACCCACAACAATGGTATTTCCATTTAAAATACTGCTGTCAGTAGATTCCCACTTAACATTTAAAGCCAAATCAGTATCAAACGATGAAACAAGCTCCGTATTTTTCAAAATAATAGTATCCTTAACGGAAATACTGTCAGCAAGTTCTTTAAGTTTAGTCTGCGGGCTCACTTCATTAAATGAGTCAGGATTCCAGTTATCAGCTTTGCTTCCATATCTTTCTTTCAAATGAATAAACGGAGTAAATCTCTCATTATAATCATATTCAGATAAACTTTCCGAATAAGCTGGCGTAACGCCGCCTGTCTCACAGCTAGCTATTCTTATTCTTGTTTCTGATTTATCCGAAACACTGGATCTATCAGCTACATTGCTTATCTCACATTTATAATACACAACCTGCCCGTTTGTACCTGTTTTATCAGCCAAAAGAGTATTTCCAGTACCATTAACTTTAGAATTCATAATAAGAATACCATATTTATCATCGGTTTCCCTTGTACTCTTAGCTATAAAATCATTCGCCGAAATCGTACATTTATTAAATACAGCCCTTGAATCCGCCGAAACCGGACCATTCATCACACAATCTTTAAAATAAGCCCTTACCTTGGCATTTATAAGCACAGCCAATTCAGTATTCAAAAACTTACAGTTTTCCAATACAGCCCTGTCAGCCAATACCGTACAATTTTCCATTGATATTCCTCTGATAATAACATCCTGGGCGACTTGCCAAACGGTAATTCTCGCAACTTTTATCTCACCCGTATCCCCGTCTTTAGGAATAATATTCAAATCTTTTTGGTCAACATCAACTTCCTCATCATATATTCCCGAAGATACATAAATTGTCTTTCTTCCCTTTGCCATTGATGATGAGTTCATTTTCATATAATCCAAAGCCATCGCAAAAGTTTTATAGCTTTCTCCCTCAACTTCCGGAGCCAATGGGTCAACAACAACAGAATTTTTATTTGTAGGGGATATAGTAACAACGCCCTCAGGGAAAGCGTCAACAGTCAAATCATTGAGATAATACTCAATATTAGTATATCCCAATCCGCAGTAATCGCCATTCATATCAGAAGCGGATTCAGGATTAAGACCTCTCTCTTTCTCCCACCAGTCAGGCATACCATCACCATCAGAATCAACAACCGTTGTAGTTGTAATCTTTTTAGGATATTCAAAAACAGTGTCACATTGAATTTTATTTTTAGTTATTGTAGCCTTAACACTTTCACTTGCGCTGGCATAAGAACTTGAGCCAGTAAGAGTACCTGTTCCGTTTTTCGCGTCATTCATAACTTCTTTATCAATAGGAGGACGTGATCCAGCGTTAATTCCCGCGCCAGCGTAAGCAAGCACTTTCTCAAACGCCTCATCGGCTGTATCCACATTGCCATCAGCGAGAACAGATAAATCCTCACCCTTGCTGTCAGGATTATATACATTATTTCCTCTCGAATCTTTAGTAATTGAGCCATAATTATAAAGAGGCATACGCTCATCAACCTTACAATATCCTTTTGTAAGCATTTTTCCATTACTGTCAAGAATGTCTTTATTATTTAAAGTTGTAGCGTAATTAATAACTTTATCATCCCAGTTATTGTCTGCATCATTGTAAATACTTCCGTCTTTATTCAATATTTTGTTCCCTGTCAAGTAAAATCTGTATTTCTGTCTTTCCGAACCATCTATTTTAAAATACTCATATCCGTCTGTGGTAGAATTTCCAGCTTTAAAATAATTACCCACATAATTTATATGACCGTGAGTACCATAAGCTGTCTGATAACCCCAGTCATAAACAACATTATTTACATAATCCATTACATATGTACCAACAACCTTACCTCTGTAATTTCTGGATATATTATGAGCAATCATATTATGATGCCACGAATTTTGACCCTTTCCAAACATTATACCAAATCCGTGAGCTCCTTTAGGGTGTCCGCCCCAGGAATTTGATGGACCAATAACACTCCATTGAACAGTCTGATACATATTGTTCGAATATAAAGCAAACTGCTCATCAGTCGCCCAGCCAGTAGCGCAATGGTCAATCATTGAAAGAGAACCGTCCGACCCGCCCCATCCGTCATAATCATTGCTTTTACCTCCTGGTCCCGGTCTTGAACTTACAAAACGCATAATAATATTGTTGCCGCCCATTCCAAGCTTATAATTTTTGAGAGTAATTCCTCCTCCGCCCGGCGCTGTCTGACCAGCGATAGTAATATTTCCTTTTACAACAACATCGCTTTTAAGTTCAATAGTTCCTCCCACATCAAACACAACAATTCTGTTTGAGCCGCTTACAGCGTCACGAAAAGAACCAGGTATTGGTTTAGCGTTTTTATCATTAGGATTCCAATCATCAAGAGTAGTAACGTGATAAATTTTTCCGCCGCGTCCGCCCGTAGCATATTTTCCCGCGCCTTCCGCTCCAGGGAAAGCGACAATTTTATTTTCAGCGTTCAAATTTATGTCCGCCGAATCTTCCAGTTCTTTCCTTGCATTCTCCAAAGAAACATCAATGTCATCAATATCTTTTGCGAAAGACGAACTGAAACAGCCTGCCGAAAAAACTATTGTCAACAATAAAGCCGCAAATTTCTTCATACATAATCTCCTTTCAAAAATGCTTAAATTCATCATAATCTTGTTAAATTCATATTAATTTTTGTACAAATTTATATATCAAGCGTATTGTAAACACACCCTTTTATTAATTATACATAATATTCTAAAGAAAATCAACAAATATATTATAAAAATTTAAAATTTATACGTACAAATTTCTATAGAATGAAAAAAAACCTCACGGAATTTAATCCACGAGGTTTTTATAGTCAATCAACTTGAAAATGTAAAAAAGGAAACGAAACAAAAATTATTTTCGCAAGGCAGCGGAGGGAGAGCATAGGCGAAGCCTGTGCCGACCGCCGATAACACATTGAAAAGGATTTTTGACCGCCGAACTTTTTCATTTTTTAAGTTGATTGACTATATAATCATTTTCTAATCTGTCCGTTTCCATAAATAACATATTTTGTAGCGGTAATTTCTTTAAGTCCCATAGGTCCTCTTGCGTGAAGTTTTTGAGTGCTTATACCTATTTCAGCGCCAAAACCAAATTCATTGCCATCAGTAAATCTTGTGGAAGCATTCACATAAACCGCTGCCGAATCTATTTCATCAACAAATCTTTCAGCGTTAGTATAATTTTGAGTAACAATTGCTTCAGAATGACCTGTCGAATACTTCTGAATATGAGCCACAGCCTCATCAAAATCCTCAACAACTCTAACAGCGAGAATATAATCAAGATATTCTGTTGCCCAGTCATCCTCTGTTGCCAAAACAACATCCGAAACAATTTTTTTCACTTTCTCATCACCGCGGATTTCAACATTTTCCTTACGAAGAGCCTCGATAGCCAAAGGCAGAAATTCCTCTGAAATGTTTTTATGCACAAGCAAAGTTTCACACGCATTGCATACACTTGGCCTTTGAGCCTTAGCGTTGACAATAATATTTACAGCGTCGTTGATAACAGCGCTTTCATCAACAAAAACGTGGCAATTGCCAGTGCCGGTTTCAATAACAGGAACCGTACTGTTTTCAACAACCGCTTTAATAAGACCTGCCCCTCCTCTGGGAATAAGAAGGTCAATATAATCATTCATTTTCATCATAGCTGTTGCTGAATCTCTGCTTGTATCTTCAACAAGCTGTACAACATTAGGATTAATAATTCCGTCAAAAGCATCTTTAAAAATTTTAATAATAGCTTTATTAGAATTGATAGCCTCTTTTCCGCCTCTTAAAATAACAGCGCTTCCCGCCTTAAAACATAAGCCAAAAGCGTCTGAAGTAACATTAGGCCTTGCCTCATAAATTATTCCTATTACCCCCATAGGGACTCTTTTCTGCCCAACTCTCAAACCATTTGGCATAGTTTTCATATTAATAATCTCACCTATAGGGTCATCAAGCCCCGCCAAATGTAAAAGTCCGTCAGCCATACCTTCAATACGTTCTTTTGTAAGAGTAAGTCTTTCAATCATAACCTCAGTAATTCCATTAGGTCTTGCGGCATCAAGGTCTTTTTTATTTTCAGCCAGTATATATTCACTATTTTCAATAAGAGAATGTGCCGCGAGTTTCAAAATCTCATTTTTTTTTACAGAAGACAGTTTAATCATATCCAAAGAGGCCGCTTTAGCCAAACTGCCAATTTTTGCCATATTCATTTCAAATCCCCCTTTCACTTTATATATATCTCCCTATTTTCCGATAAAATCAAATCAACCGAAACATCATATTTATTATGGATAATTTCATCAGCAATTTGAAAATCAAAAACAAGTCCAGCATTAAGAAAACTATTGTTTTCACTCAAATATTTATCATAAAAACCCCCGCCGTATCCAAGCCTAAATCCATTTATATCAAAAGCAAGAGCCGGAACAACAATAATAGTTTCCAAGTCAGGCCTAAGCACCTTATTAAAATCAAGAGCTGGTTCTAAAATTCCATACTTATTTTTTAAAAGTTCCGCAAGACTTTTTATCTCAACAAAAAACATTTCACATTTTTTTCCTGACATAACAGGCACAGCCACAACTTTTCCGTCAGATAAAGCTTTTTCAGCGATAATGGAAGAAACAAATTCCGACTTATAGTTAATATATGTAAAAATCTTACTAGAGTTTTTATAAAAATCCATATCAAAAAAACGATTGCATATTATAAGACTTTTTTCATATATTTCTTTTTTAGATAGAGAATCTCTTTTTTCAGAAAAAACCTTTCTCAATTCTTTTTTATCCATAGCTACACCGCCGCAAATAAAGTTCCTATATTCTCACCATCAATAATATCAAAAATATCCTCTGGTTTATCTCCTGACGCAATTACCATATCAATTCCCAAATCATTAACTAACTTGGCCGCCTTTACTTTGGTTATCATACCTCCTGTGCCAAGAGAAGTTGCCGAACCTCCAGCCAAACTGTATATTTCATCATCAACGCCTGTAACAGTCGAAATAATTTCAGCTTCCGAATTTAAATTCGGGTCGCCACGATACATACCGTCAATATCAGACAAAATAATAAGCAAGCCGCCGGCAACCAATTTAGCTACATAAGCTGATAAAGTGTCATTATCACTAAATTCATTAAGTTCATCTACAGCAACCGTGTCATTTTCATTAACAACAGGAATAACGCCAAGTTTAAAAAGTTCTTCCATAGTATTTCTAGCGTTTCTCCTTTTAATTTCGTGGTCAAAAACACTTTTGGTAATTAATATCTGGGCCACTTTTTGATTATACTCCAAAAAAAACTCTTGATACAGCTGCATCAAAACCACCTGACCAACAGCGGATGCCGCCTGTTTTCCAACAATATCCCTTGGTCTTTCTTTAAGTCCAAGTCTAACAGCTCCCACGGCAATAGCACCTGAAGAAACCAGTATAACCTCTTTGCCCTGATTTCTCAAATCCGTCAAAACCCAGGCAAGATTTTTAATTTTTTTCAAATCAATAGAGCCGTTATCGTGAGTCAGTGAAGTTGTTCCCACTTTAATTATAATTCTTTTATGTTCCTTTAATCTGCTTCTATAATCATACATAACGTTCGTCCAATCCAAATATTAAGTATAGCCAAATACCGCTTAATCAGCGGAAACAGAAAAATACTCAACAAGCTCTTTTCCGCTTTTCAATTCGTCTATATAGTTGTTAAATTCTTCTTCCGAAACGGAATAATCCGGTGTACCATCATCTTGACTTTTGTCCTCATACATATCAAGATATTGATATGTAGCCTCTCCGCTTTCCGAATTTACAGATTTAGCGAGAATTTTTTCAGGAGTAAACCCAAAAACAAAATCGATGGAATTCAATTCCGCATTTCTCTCATCATAATTCACAAATGTATAATCTGTCATATTAAAATGAGCGTATTGCTCAAGTCCAACCCCATACATACTTTCAGCAAAAGCTTTAGCGTCCTCATCACTTTCAATCTGCATCTGAGTTTTTACAGAATCAATATATTCCTGAGGAATTTCCGTAAAATTTTTAAGACATATAAAAAGTCCTTTCGGTTCGCCAGTATTTTTAAATACCTCAATAGTATCAATAAGTTCTCCGCCTATACTTCCAAACATACCAATCCTATACTTACCATTTTCCTCAAGTCCTATATAAGTCGCTCTTTTTCCCATTTCTTGAGCCACATCAATAACAATTTCTTTTTTTCCGTCATCGTTAATTAAATCAACAAAATAATATCCTTTAACATTATACCCTTTTTCCTCAATGTACTTTTTATAACTGTCACTTTCTTTAACTTTCTCAAATATTCTCTCCGGCGAATTACCATAAACATTCATAAACACAGCAAACACACCGCCAAGAATAATAACAAACAATGCTCCCATAAGCACAAATTTAACTGTATTTTTTGTCTTTCGGCTTTTCGTGTCAGCGTCACTGTAACTCTCATTCACACCAAAACTTTCGCCTTCAAAAATATTTTTACTTTCCGAAGCTTCAGAAATTTCCTCACCAAAAACCTTTTCGTTTTCCATAACTTCAAAGTTTTCTTCGTTAGCAGCATTTTCCTCACTTGTATTACCAATAACCGCTCCGCAGTTACCGCAAATTTTTTCATCTTCAGAAATCTCACTGCCGCACTTTTCACAAAACATAATTAAATTCCTCCATAAATATAATATAGCAATTCACTATATAAGTCATATATAGTAATTATGCCTTAAAGGTTACAAAAAAATCATTTTACTTGCACGGGCTGCAAATTGTTTCGCAATTCGCTTATCACCCAGCAGTGCTTGCGCACTCGTAAAATATTTTTTTGTTATAATTTAAGTGTAATTACTATAGCTTCAATATTTTATCTGTAATAAACAATAACAGGCTCACCTATCTGCATTATAGCCTTAGCCTTTTTAGCGGTAGCCGGAGATAAATTCACACAGCCGTGAGAACCATAGCCAGCCTTCCACCTTGCCAATCCAAAAGAAGGCTGCCATGAAGCGTCGTGAAAACCACAGCCTTGAGAAAAGTGAGCCCAATAATTAACCCACACATCCCAGTCGGGGCCTTTAAGATTGCTTCTTCCAGTATTGCATTTAAGTGACCAAGTACCAGCTGGCGTAGGGGTAGATTTTTTACCCGTAACACAATAATCCGACAATACACAAGCCCCATTTTTAAACCAATGAACCGTTTGATTTGAAAGGTCAACCTCAACATAAGTATTGCCTATATCATTTCCATAAACTGTCTGATTTCCAGAAAAAGCGGCTTTTGAGGATTTATAGGAAAACACATTGTCTTTAAAATTAATAAGACTCTGATACAAATTATTAGTCAAACCTGTCATATCAACTCTCCATCCATAATCCCCAACAGGAACATTCACAATAACACCGTCGTGAGTTTTAAATTTACGGGAATAAGGCGCTGTGTTATATGTATCCATTATTCTTCCGCAATAGCTCCAAACCTTATTATAATCAACAGCGCCTGTATTAATATCTGTAAAAGACGCTATATCTTCAGCCGTAACATTTTTATTTATTGAATCTATTTTAATAGTAATTTTAGGCTTTAAATTTTTATTAAGCCTATTCAAATGAGCCTGCATATTTTCCGATAAATAATATCCTTCTGGGACTGAAAATAAATTTGTGCTTTTATTAAAAACAATATCCGAAACCTTCGCGGCAATTCCCTTATTCTGTGTCGCTGTTTCATCAGTAATCGGAACCACAATTTCTGTTATAGGTTCAGCGGCAGCTTGAGTCGTAACTTCTGTAGTCGGTTCAGCGGCAGCCATTGTTGTAACCTCTGTAGTTGGTTCAGCGGCAGCCATTGTTGTAACTTCTGCAGTCGGTTCAGCGGCAGCCAGCGTAACAAACTCCGTTACAGATTCCGTAGTAATTTCCGTCGTCGGCTCAGCAACAATTCCTGTTGCCGGTTCCGAAGCCTTAATACTATTTATAATAGCTTTAAATGAAGAAGTCTTAACTGTTCCGTCATAATCATACGCGGTGTTAATAGCTTCAGCATTAACATAGCTTGTAGTAAATACAACCGCCGAAAGCAGCAGACTAATATATCTCTTCATAAGAAAATCTCTCCTTTATAAAATTCTATAGGGCAACTCCACATAATTAATATTTTCCACCGCTGTGAAATATTAATTATACGGTATTGCCATAACTATATAAACGTTGATTAAATATAGCTGTAATAAATTCTAAAAATCAATTATTTTTCAGCCAAAAACACCATAAATTAATTATATTTTAAATAATTTATTTTGTCAATTATAATATAAGCAGGAAACTTCTCTTTTCAGTTTCCTGCTTATATTATAACATTATACAGGCTTTTTTATATTTTAGACACACTCTTAGACTTTGTTTTTATAATCATCATCAGATGGAACCGCTTCATCGTGCAATTCAAAATCAATTTCTTTCTCACTGTTTTCTAAAATCTCAATCTCTGTGTTAAGCAAAAGTTTAAGTTTCGCTTTAAATGTATCATATCGATTCTTCATTCCCAAAACTTTATATTCAAGGTCATAAAGCTTTTTATTAGATTCCTGTAAAACCTCCGCGGCTCTAAGTTCAGCCTCCTTAATAATCTGTTCGGCACGCTGATTAGCGTTATTTTTAGTTTCAATAGCTGTTTTTTCCGCCAATACAATAGAATTTTTCAAAGTTTCCTCAAGGTCTTTATAATACTTAATACCTTCCTCAAGAACCTCAACCTTATCTGTAAGTTTAACATTTTCTTTATACAAAACCTCAAATTCAACAATAACCTTATCAAGAAACTCGTCCACCTCATCTTGAGAATATCCGAGAGCAACCTTTTTAAAATCAACAGTTTCAATATCAACAGGTGTAAGCATATAAAAACCCCCAAATCATATAAATTTATGAATACTTATCAAAAATCTGTCTTTTTTTGTTTTCCCAAGAAACTCAACAATTTTAACACGTCCAAAACCTCTTAAAGTAATAACATCTCCTTCCAAAATCTGCTTTGAGGGATTTTGGCAGACATTCCAATTAATAAAAGCTTTTTCACCTTTAATAAGCTGAGAAACTTTTCCTCTAGACATATTAAAAACACCGCTCAAAAGAGCGTCAAGCCTTAATGATGAAAGCGTAATATTTTTCAGCTCGTCCAAATTTTCTTTAAGTCTAACTTCATCACAAGAAATAATTTTTGTTTTCACCTTTGTATGTCCAACCTTTTCAAGATTTATGTTAATAAAATCCACAATATTATCATCAGCAAAAACAAAGATATTATTATCTTCAATTAAAATATCGCCAATCTTTCCTCTCGCGATTCCAAGTCCCATTAAAGCGCCAAGAAAATCTCTGTGTGTAAGTTTCCTTTCAAAAGAAGAATTATAATTAATTTGTACTACAGAAATAGGAAAAACAAAGTCTTCCTCTATCATAAATTCCGGGAAAAAACCTATTTTTTGCCTTTCACAACCCTCTATTCCTCCAAAAACACAAATATTAAAATCAGCGTTATTTCCAATAAATGATATAATAGAAGATACTTTATACGGGTCTAGAAATTCCGTAAAAGCCGGCTCATAATTTTTAATACAAGAATAAGCCTGGTCAAAAGCTTTAGAAAAAACAAGCTTTTCATCAGGCTCTAAAATATTCTTTAAAATACTGCGTTTATCAAACACAAACATACTACCTCGCTAATAAAATACTATGGGCAATACCCAAAAAAAGTCTAATCAGAAAAAAAGCAATAATGGGCGAAAAATCAAGAATCATACCAGGACCGCCCAAAGGCGACTTTTGAAGCATATTTCTAATAGGCGCCAAGATAGGCTCTGTAAGAGCATAAACAAATCTAATAATAGGATTACTTCTTCCAATAGGTATCCAAGACAAAAAAACTCTCGCAAGAATAAGATAATCCAAAATCTCAACAAAAACGCTTAATGATTGAAAAATTATTAAGGGCATATGGCAAAACCTCACTGTCTCCACATAGAAGTATACGGCAATTTAATACCGTTCGCTTTAAGTTCCTCTTTAAACTGACCTGTAATTTCAACATTAACAGGTCCAATAATAAATATGTCATCTGAAACAAGCTGAATAGAACCATCAAGAGCATAACAAGCTCCGCATAAAAAATCGCTTATTCTCTGAGCGATTTCATGTTCAATATTCTCAAGATTAACAATTACCGTTTTTCTCGACTTAAGATAATCGCAAACCTCTCCCGCTTCCTCAAGATTACACGGTGCTGTAACAACAACTTCCATCTGTATATTTGTGTGCATATTAATAATTTTAGAACTATTGCTGTTTTTCCTTGAATAATTTCTGGCATTGTCAATGTTTCTTATATTAGACTCTTCCATATCACGGACGTCTTCTTCATACTCTTCCTCAAACTCTTCTTCATCATAAGGTTCGCCTAGCATAGCGCCTCTAAGTTTATTAAGTAAATTAGCCATTTAAATCCTCCTAAAGATTAAATTTACAAATTATAATTTCTTTTGCCGAAAATACCCGTACCAATCCTAACGATATTAGCACCTTCTTCTATGGCAATTTCATAATCATTAGTCATACCCATTGACAAATAAGCCATATCTATATTATCCACATTTTGGGACTTGATGTCAACAAATATTTTCCGCATTTGATTAAAATATTTTCTGTTTTCTTCTGGATTTTCGACAAAAGGCGCTACAGTCATAAGCCCTTTTACACAAATATTGTCAAAATATGAGATATTTTCAATAAGATCAAGAACTTTTGACGGTTCGATTCCGTGTTTAGAAGCTTCCCCCGCAATATTCACCTCAACAAGAATATCAACTGTTTTATCAATCTTTTTTGCCTGTTTATCAATTTCCGCCGCCAGCTTCAAACTGTCTACCGAGTGAATAAGTTCCACCTTATCAATTATATATTTCACTTTATTAGTCTGCAAGTTGCCAATAAGATGCCATTTAGCGTCATTTCCAATAAGCTCATATTTGGAAATAAGCTCCTGAACTCGGTTTTCACCAAGAGATTTAACCCCACAATCCATAAGTATTTTAATTCTTTCAACATCAACCGTTTTAGTAACTCCCAAAAACAGAATATCCTCATAATTTCTTCCCGAAACTTTCGCTGCTGTTTCAATTTTTCGTTTAATATCAGAAACATTATTACTTATATCATTCATAAAATCACCTATCGTATTTTCTTAAAAAATTATGTAGTAAATGGCATAAGTTTTTTCTTATGACGTTTACCGCACCGATTTTTGCTGCGTGCAAACACAGAATATATCTTGCAAAAATCGTGCGCATCCCCCGGAGGGTTATAGTAAATGAGAAATTTATTTGTCGTTTACTATAATTATGCGACATTTCCTTAATTATAAATTATTTCTTCTTCCTTAACATTACTTGTATCCGTCAAAACCCTGTCATATAACCTTATTTTAGGGTTATTTTCAGGATTAATAACAATATGAGTACTATTTTCCGAAAAACCTTCGGTATTAATAGTTTTAAATTCGGCAATTCCCGAATTAATTATATAAACACCTTGAATATTAATAACATCTTTTATTTCATAAATATCATCAATGGAATCCGGTTTAAGCACATTGTCCCCCAGTTTAAGACCTCCATCCGTTTCAGGTGTATAAATAAAATTTCCTTCCGAATCACTGCCCGAATTTTCAATAAAAATATTTTCATTTTCATTTTCAGAAACTTTAATAACATAGTCATCTTTAACATATTCCTTGGGAACTTTAAGTATAGTTTTTGAAACAACAGCACTAAGAGGTATTTTAAGACCAACCTCCGACTTGCTTATCTCAAAATTTATACTTCTCTTATCAATATAATTCAATATATCTTTCGTAATTTGCAGCACAACATATGACTCATCCTCAAAACTATCCAGCTTATATACCTTAGCCAAAATTTTACCATCTGTTTTATCACTGTCTGTGTAAATATTAACAGAATCATTTAGCTTCCAGCCATCAATATAACTATTAGGTATATATGCGGCTATATACCAATCGTTACTATTTACTATTTTAAAAACACCATCATTTGGTGAAACATAAGTTTTAATATCAAAAGACTCTGTATCCATAGTTGTCTGCTCTTTTGTAATTTTATCAATAGAATTTATATTAATAGATTCCTCAAGTCCATCTATGTAATAAGAAACAATACCGCCATTTTTAGCCGACATAGTAAGTATATTTTTTGAAATAGCTTCTTCTTGTTCTTGTTTTTTCTCAATAAGTCCCGTAAGACTTCCTCTGTTTTCTGACAGTAGCAGTTGATTTCTTGTATCAATTTTCTTCTGAACCGATGATTTAAAATCATTAACAACTCCGATATTTAAAACACTGAAATTATAAATCGTTTCATCAACAATATCTTTAATCTGAGAATTGAGTATTTTTACATCATCATAAAACAGCGACAACTCGTCTCTATTTTCCTGCATAGTAAAAATTCTTTTGTTTATATCATCAAGGTCAGCCTCAAGAGATTTAACAGTATCCTCATCCCTTATATTACATACAACTGTACCATTTCTAACTTTTTCCTTATCAGAAACATCATAAACAACAGCGCCCGCCGCGGTAGATTTATAAACTGTTTCATCTCTCACAACAATCCCCTTAACACTTTTAGGCTCGTCAATACTTCCATATTGAATTGTATCAAAAGGAATGCTGTCTCTTGACATAAAAACAAGACCATAGCCAATAAAATAAACAATAATAAATAAAAAGGCAACCGAAATTAAAAACTTCCCCTGAGTAAACTTCTGTCTTTTTTCATATCTGGCATTCAGTTTTTTTATACGCTCCGCCCTTTGTCTGCGTCTTTCTTCAACCTCATTCAAAGAAGGTTTACTATCGCCATTACTATATCTCACCTTTTTTTTAGGTGCTTTTAAATTCGATTTTCGTGTATTTGAAACTTTTTTTCGTGTATTTCTTCTGTTATTGGTTTTTTGCAATATAAAACCTCTCCAATCAATCATAATTTTACGTCAAAAAAAATAAATTATAGAAATATAGATGAGCAAAACAAAGAACTTTCCCAATCATACCAAAATAATATAAGGAGTTGATAAAATTGGAAAATACATCATCTGTAAAAAATTCTATTATTTATATTATACCAATAACAGTTATCTTTTTCAATATATTAATAATATTATTTCCAAGTCAAATAATATCTTCTGCCAAAAACGGTCTATTGCTTTGGTTCAATAATGTAATACCATCTCTGCTTCCATTTATAATAGGAGCGAATATTCTTTCACTGACAGGTTTCATAGGTTTTCTAGGAACACTTTTAGAACCTATAACGCAAAAAATTTTCAAAATATCAGGAAACGGCGCGTTTGCTTTAATAATAGGACTTATCTCTGGTTATCCAATGGGAGCCAAAATAACGGCGTCTATGTATGAAAATCATCAAATAACCAAAATCGAAGCGCAAAAGCTTATAATGTTTACAAACAATTCCGGTCCATTATTCATACTTGGTACAGTAGCCGTTTCAATGTTCAAAATTCCAAGCATAGGAATATTAATACTTCTCGCTCATTATTTTTCAGCGTTTACAATTGGGATAATTCTCCGATACTATGGAAATAGCACAGCGCAAAAAAGCAAAAAAAACATTTCAATAAAGCGTTCTATTATAAAATTAAAAAATGATTACTCAAAAAATAATATGTCTGTCGGAAAACTACTAAGCAAAAGCATACAAGACTCTATGGAAACAATACTTATAATAGGTGGTTTTATAATTCTTTTCTCCGTACTTACAAAAATGCTGGAAATAACAGAAGTATCGACATTTTTAACCAAAACGCTCTCACCTGGTTTTGATTTGCTGGATATAAATTCTGATTTTATTTTTCCAATAACAACAGGAATACTTGAAATAACAAACGGCTGCAAAAACCTTGCCAACTTTCCTCCAACACTTACAACCTCAGCAATAGCCGCGGGAATAATATCGTGGGGAGGATTTTCCATTCACGCACAAGCAATAGGATTTTTATCAAAAACCAAAATAAAAGTCAGTTTATATTTTTTATCAAAAGCGGCGCAAAGTATATTGGCAGTCATATATGTATACATATTAAATATATTTTTAAAAACAGACTTTTCCGCTGTATCAACTGAAGCATTCAACCCAACCAATAATTCAGCGATAAAAACATTAACCAACTCATCATTAAATTTTATATTCATAATATTAATAATTTTATTCTTTTCAATAATAGTATATACACTAAAAAATATTGCAGTCAAAGCACTTGAAAATAAGCAAACGAAATTGAAATAAAAAATCAAAAAAGGGGAACGCCTTTTTAATAATACAAGAAATCAGCGTTTCCCTTTATAGCCAAAATTAATACAAAGGATATTTAGAAACAAGTTTAGCGACTCTTTCTTTCGCCTCACCCTTATTTTTATCAAAATCTTTAATAACAAGGCTAATAATATCAGCTATTTCCACCATATCTTTCTCAACCATACCTCTTGTTGTAACAGCCGGCGTACCAAGTCTGATACCGCTTGTAACAAAAGGCTTCTGCGGGTCAAAAGGAATAGCGTTTTTATTGCAGGTAATACGAACTTCATCAAGTCTTTTTTCCGCTTCTTTTCCAGTAATATCCATACTTTGCAAATCCACAAGCATAAGATGATTGTCTGTTCCTCCAGAAACAATATCAAAACCATTGTCAACTAACCCTTTAGCAAGAGCCTGAGCATTTTTAACAACTTGATTAGCATACTTTTTAAAGTCCTCTGACAAAGCTTCTTTAAAGCAAACCGCCTTAGCGGCAATAACGTGCATTAAAGGCCCGCCCTGAATTCCAGGAAAGATAGCCTTATCAATAAGTTTAGCATTTTCCTCTCGGCATAAAATCAAACCGCCTCTTGGCCCTCTTAAAGTTTTATGTGTGGTTGTAGTAACAAAATCAGCATAAGGAACAGGGTTAGGGTGAAGACCAGCGGCAACAAGACCGGCAATATGAGCCATATCAACCATAAGATACGCGCCAGCCTCTTTAGCCACATCACTGAATTTCTCAAAATCAATAATACGAGAATACGCGCTTGCTCCGGCAACAATAAGTTTAGGCTTATGTTCCAAAGCAAGGCGTCTAACCTCGTCATAATCAATCCTTCCAGTTTCTTTCTCAACACCATAAGGAATAATATTATATTGCTTTCCAGACATATTTACAGGGCTTCCGTGAGTAAGATGTCCTCCGTGGGCAAGATTCATTCCCATAACGGTATCACCAGGTTTTAATACAGCAAAAAATACAGCCATATTAGCCTGCGCTCCCGAATGAGGCTGAACATTGGCGTGTTCGGCTCCAAAAAGTTCTTTAGCTCTTTCAATAGCAAGATTTTCAGCAATATCAACCTTTTCACAGCCGCCATAATATCTTTTTCCAGGATACCCCTCGGCATATTTATTTGTCATAGGAGAACCCATAGCCGCCATAACGGCTTTAGAAACAAAATTTTCAGAAGCAATAAGTTCAATATTGCTTCTTTGTCTGTCAAGTTCTTGTTCAATAGCGCTTTTAATATCAGAATCAACATCATTTAACTCATTCAAATCAAACATAAAAAATTTTCCTCCAAAATTTTTATAAAAACCTTGGGCTTTCAGCCCAAAAGCACTGACCAGCTTGCGAGGTGCGAAACAGCGTTCCACAGTTTTATAGTAATTACAGTTTAAGTGTAATTACTATAACTTAGTGCGTGAGTAAGCAACCCCCGTCTTTAAAGACGGGGGAACTTTTATTATTATCAGCTAAAAATATATAACTTTTATTTTTCCGTATTTTCTGTTTCTTCAGCCTCTGAAACACTTTCAGGCTTATTGTCAGCTTCTTTAATACTAAGACTTATTTTTTTGTTTTCTTCATCAAAATCGGTAACTTTAGCCTTAACAATCTGACCTATTTCCAAAACATCTTCTGGCTTAGCAATATGTTTCTGAGAAATTTGAGAAATATGAATAAGACCGTCAACGCCTTCTTCAAGTTCAACAAAAGCTCCAAAAGGAACCATTCTAACAACCTTTCCCTCAACAACATTACCAATAGCATATTTTTCTGAAGCGGTTTTCCAAGGGTCATTGTTAATATCTTTCAAGGATAAAGAAATTTTACCTTTATCACTATTAACATCTAAAACCGTAACAGTAACCTTATCGCCTTCTGACAATACGTCTGAAACCTTTTTAACACGTCCCCAGCTCATTTCAGAAATATGAATAAGACCATCAACTCCGCCGATATCAACAAAAGCGCCAAAATCAACAATACGGCTTACAGTACCTTCAATTCTATCTCCAGCGTTAATTGAATCAAAGACTTTTTGTCTTCTTGCGGCAATTTCTTTTTGGACAAGTTCTTTTCTTCCAGCTATGAAACGACGTTTAGACTTGTCAAACTCAAGAATATTAAAATCAAATTCTTTGTTTTTAAACTCATTCAAATTTTCAACAAATCTGTTTGAAATCTGAGAAGAAGGAACAAAAACTCTTTTATTGCTGATAAGAGCAATAAGACCGCCTTTAACAATATCAACAATTTTACCCTTAAGAGTAGTTTTATTGTTAAACGCTTCCTCAATTTCCTCATAGCCTTTGTTAGCGTCAAGTCTTTTTTTAGAAACAAGAACGTTTCCATCACCATCATTAACTCTAACAACAAAAACCTCAATTTCATCGTCTTTCTTAACTACATCAGCAGGGTCAACATCAGGATTTTCAGAAAATTCGTTTTTAGGAATAATTCCATCCGATTTGTAGCCAAGATTAACAGATACCTCACCATTGCTTACACTTATAACTTTGCCTTTAACTACATCTCCTGTATGTAAAGTAATTAAGCTTTCGTTAAGCATTTCCTCAAAATTTTCATTTTCACTCATTTTATTTATAGCCTCCTTTATTATAGCCGGCGGTGTAGACGCACCGGCAGTTAATCCAATTTTATCATTTTTTCGTAAAACATTCAACTGTAAATTATAAATTGTTTCACATAAAAATGTATTTTCGCAATATTTTTTGCTAATTTCGAATAATTTTCGGGTATTAGAACTTTTTTCATCTCCAATAACAATCATTTTATCAACATTTTTAGCAATACCGACCACTTCTTTTTGCCTATCTTCTGTAGCCGAACAAATTGTATTAAAAATTTTAACATTGCGAAATCTTCCAAAAACCCTCGAAATATTTTCAAAAACATCTTTTTGATAAGTTGTCTGAACAACAAGAGTATATTTTTTATTTTCATCAATACAGGTGTTTAAAGCCTCCTCAGGCGAGTTAATAATAATACTTCTGTTTTCCGCCCAGCCATTAATTCCAATAACTTCAGGGTGTTCTCCGTTTCCCACAATAATAATTTCGCTTCCGGCATCATAAGCTTCCTTAACAATATTATGAATTTTTTTTACAAAAGGACAAGTACAGTCCTTATATTTTAAATTTCTTTTTTTAATTTCATCATAAACAGCCTTAGAAACACCGTGAGAACGTATAATAACCGTTTCACCCTCTCCAACACTGTCAAAATCATTAATAACAGAAACTCCTTTTTTCTCCAAATCAGAAATAACAAATTTATTATGAATGATGGGTCCATACGTATATATTTTACCGGAACCAATCATATTATACACACATTCAACAGCCCTTTTCACACCAAAACAAAATCCGGCTGATTTAGCGACAACAATTTCCATTCATTTCAGTCCTCATCAAAAATATTTATAAATTATTCGGAATAAAAATAATATCTAAATTTATTTAACAGCATTTTTTATAATTTCTATAATTTCATTCTTAACTTCTTGAATATTTTTATTCGTAGAATCAAAAAATATAGCGTCATCCGCTTTTTTCAGAGGAGAAAATTCCCTATTTTTATCATTTTCGTCTCTATCGACAATTTCTTGTTTAATTTTATCAAAATCAAACTCAATCCCTTTTTCCTCAAGCTCGCCGCAGCGTCTTCTCGCTCTTTCCGAAACGTCAGCGTCTATATAAATTTTAACAGTAGCGTCAGGCAAAACGCAAGTTCCAATATCTCTTCCGTCCATAACAACATTATTATTTTCCGCCATTTTTTTCTGAGAAGCAACAAGAACCTCCCGAACCCTTTTAATAGCGGCAACATCAGAAGAACCTTTAGCGACAGCCTGTGTCCTTATATCCAAACTCACATCTTTATCATTCAAATAAATTTTTTGCTCATTATTTTCATATTTAAGTTTAATATCAATTTTATCAAGAGCGTTTTCAACCAGAGAAACATTTTTTGTATCAATGCCATTTTCAATACAGTACAATGCCGCCGCGCGATACATAGCTCCAGTATCAACATAAATATATCCCATTTCCTTAGCAATCTCTTTAGCGGCTGTGCTTTTACCCGAACCTGCCGGACCATCCAAAGCAATCGAAACAAAATTATTTTTTAATAAATCCGGTCTTAATTTAACAGCGCCCTTTAAATATATATGCCTCATATTTTTCTGTTTTCTATCGCACTCAACATTGACAAGAACTCTAACGCACATTTCAAGACTTCCCTCAACATACATTTCCTGCATACACATAAGCCCCGCCTGAACAATGCCAATTTCTCTCGCCGCGACAGCCGGATATACAGCGTCAATATCCTTTGTAGCCGTAAAAATCACAGAAACTATATTTTCCAAAATCAAATCATTTGATTTAATAATATCCTCCAAAAGCAGCCTTGTATTCTCAATAATACATTCTTTGCTGTTTTTTTCAACAGTAATGGCGCCTCTAATACTGCAATAAGACAAATTACACACTCTCCTTACACATTATTCCCTGCCAAATATCCTGTTGAAAAAGCGGCCTGCAAATTAAAACCGCCTGTAAAACTATCAACATCAATAACCTCGCCGGCAAAAAACAATCCCGAAACAATCTTAGATTCCATAGTGCTTGGGTCAATTTCATCAACGCAAACCCCTCCGCAAGTAACCACCGCTTCAGAAAATCCCGCTGTACCGACAACGTTCAGCTTTAAATTTTTCAGCAAAGAACTCAGTCTTTTTCTCTCGTTTTTTGTAATTTCGTTAACTTTTTTGTCAGGATTAATTTCCGTCAATTTTATTATAACAGGAATCAGCTTTTGTGGCAATAACCCATTAAGACTGTTTTTAAAAGATTTATTAATAAATTTGTCAAAATCTCTCAAAATGCGTAAGTCAAGTTCTTTCTCAGACAAAGCTGGTTTCAAGTCAACAATAATTTCAGGATTTTGTAAAATTCTATCAGTAATGTATCTGCTTGCACTTAAAATAAGAGGGCCTGTCACACCAAAATGTGTAAACATCATTTCCCCAAAATTTTTATAAACTGATTTTCCTCCTATTTTAACTTCAATAGAAACATTTTTCAAGCTAAGTCCCTGCAACTCAGAGCACCATTTTTCAGAAACTCTCAAAGGTACCAGTGATGGATATAATTTAGAAACAGAATGTCCGCATTTTGCGGCAAACTTATAACCATCGCCTGTAGAACCTGTAGCCGGATAAGAAAGTCCGCCAGTAGCGATAATAACTCTCTCCGCTAAAATTACATTTCCATCTTTCAACATAACACCTGAAACTTTTTTGTTATCAATAATAATATCGGCAGCTTCAGTTTTTAATTTAACAACGACATTGTTATTTGCAAGAAATTTTTCCAAAGCTTTAATAATGTCACTTGACTTATCTGATAACGGAAACACTCTGTTTCCCCGTTCAATTTTAAGTTTAACTCCAAGACTCTCAAAAAACTCCATAGTTTTGTCGCTTCCAAACGTATAAAAAGCACTGTACATAAAATATGGATTTCCAATAGTATTTTCAATAAGAACATCAGGTTCGGAGGCATTAGTCAGATTACATCTGCCCTTTCCCGTAATATAAAGTTTTTTTCCAAGTTTCTCGTTTTTTTCAATAAGATTAACTTTACAGCCCTTTAAGGCGGCGTTTCCAGCGGCAACCATTCCCGCCGGTCCGCCTCCAATAACAACAACATTTTTCATAATCAACCAATCCTACAAATAATTTTTAGGCGCGTTCGAATTATAAACCTGATACTCATTCCATATTCTTTCAAGATTATCAAGATTTTTTATAAGGTCATCTTTTTTGCTTACGCTTATGCCAACAAGCAAAGCATTAATAACGCTCAATGGCGCCACAAGAGAGTCAACAAAAGAAACCATATCGCTTCTTGCCGTAAGAGAAAGGTCAGAAAACCTAACCAGCGGCGAAACACTGCTGTCAGTAACAGCAATGGTAGAAACGCCTCTTTTTCGCACATATTCCATAGCCTTAACCGTTCTTTGAGAATATCTAGGAAAACTAATTCCAATAAATAAATCATCATTATCTATTTTGTAAATTTGCTCAAAAATTTCTGTTGACGCGTAAGAATTTACCAAAACAACGTCGTCAATCATAAGGTTGAGATAAAAGTGAAGAAAAGACGCCAGCGCAAAAGAACTTCTTCCGCCGAAAATATAGACTTTTTTTGCGGAAAGAATCTTTTCAACACATTTTTCAAAAACAGCTTCATCAATTTCATTCAATGTACTATGAATTCTGTCCGAATCTGACTCCAAAACAGCTTTAAGGATACTCTTATCACTTTTTTCTATTCTGTCAGAAGAAACCTTAATTCTCTGAGAAGCGGTAAGCTTTGTTTTAACCAATTCCTCTAAAGCCTGCTGAAGTTTAGGATACCCATCAAACCCAAGCTCAATAGCAAATCTAACAACAGTCGACTCACTAACTCCCGTAACATCTCCAAGTTTTGAAGCGGTAAGATAGAGTGCCTTATCATAATCCTCAATCAAAAAATTAGCTATTCTCTTTTGTCCTTTACTAAGTTTCGGAATTTTTTTCTGTATAATATTTAATAAATCAATATCTTCCATTTTAAAATAACTCCATTTAATAGCTGTCAAAAGATTTTATCGTTTCAAAAAATAAGACTGTCTGCAAAAAATATTTTCAGACAGCCTCATCTCTCGCAATTATAAGAAGCAGTCCAAGCAATAAACTATTTTTCAAACTTCCTATAATTAAAATTATAAATATATTATTTTGTCAATTAAAATTTGTCTACAGTAGACATATGAGAAATCAAATCAAGAACTTTGTTTGAATATCCCCATTCATTGTCATACCAAGCAACCAATTTAACAAAATTGTCATTCAAAGCGATACCGGCTTTAGCGTCAAAAACAGATGTGCAGTATTCACCAACAAAGTCAGTAGAAACAACATCATCTTCAGTATATCCCAAAATGCCTTTCAAAGCGCCTTCAGAAGCTTCTTTAACAGCAGCCTTAATTTCATCATAAGTAGCTGATTTTTCAAGACGGCAAGTAAGGTCTACAACAGATACGTCAGGAGTAGGAACTCTGAAAGACATACCTGTAAGTTTTCCGTTCAATTCAGGGATAACCTTTCCAACAGCTTTAGCCGCGCCTGTTGATGATGGAATAATATTAGCGGCAGCCGCGCGTCCGCCTCTCCAGTCTTTCTTTGAAGGTCCGTCAACTGTTTTCTGAGTAGCTGTAGTAGCGTGTACAGTAGTCATAAGACCCTCAACAATACCAAATTTGTCATTGATAACTTTAGACAAAGGAGCAAGACAGTTAGTAGTACAAGACGCATTGGATACAACATTCATATCAGTTGTATATTTCTCATTGTTTACACCCATAACAAACATAGGAGCGTCTTTAGAAGGAGCGGAGATAACAACCTTCTTAGCGCCGCCTTTCATATGAGCGGAAGCTTTGTCAACAGTAGTAAATACACCTGTAGACTCAACAACATAATCAGCGCCTACACTGCTCCAGCCAATTTCCTCAGGATTCATACACTGGAATACAGTAATTTCCTTGCCGTTAACAACAAGTTTACCATCTTTAGCGTAAGCCTCTCCTTTAAATTTACCGTGAACTGAATCATATTTAAGCATATAAACCATATAGTCAACATCGATAAATGGGTCGTTAATAGCGACAACTTCCAAATTATCTCTTTCAACAGAAGCACGGAAAACAAGACGACCAATACGTCCAAAACCATTAATACCTACTTTTACCATTTTAAAATCCTCCTATTAAATATATTTATAATAGACTGTATAATGAAAGGATATTGTCCTTTCGTTATAGGCTTGTCACATTATTTTTTAATATGAACCAACCTTTAGGCTTATTATACCATAAAATGATAAGCAATTAAACATTTTTTTAACAAATTTTTCATTTTTGTTTTTTAGCTATATTAATAATTGAAATAACAAAGGCAGATGTGCTAAACAAAAAACCAATAACACTTAATATTATGCCAAATACTTTCACAAAATCATCTCCTCAAAAAAAACATTTGTACAATTTGTATAATTTAAATTTGTTTTTCTCATTATTTTCTGTATATATAGTTTTTTACAGCCAAAACTGAACCAGATACGCTATATCATAATAAACCGTTGGATTTGAGTTTTTCATATTCACAGCTGGTACACCAAAAACAGTTATCAAAAAATTATAAATAACGCTGTATACCAAAGCAACTATCACAAAAGAAATTATATTTGTTTTATCTTTAGCGTTTTCCAGCATAATCAAAACAATTATTATCGCTGGAATCATAAAAAGGAAAGCAAAATCACCAATATACCTGCTCAATATCCCCGCGACTTGAGTATCAATTATCAAAAGTGCCATTCCAAAAATTAAGCTCGTAATAATAAAGTAAAAAAGCTTTTTTTCCTTAAATTTATCAATATATCTAAATATCAAAAAATTCACGGAAAGAATAATACACTGAAAAAGTATTCCTCCATTCATACTCTCTGTTATTGTTATTCCCATATAATTTGTCTTAATATTCACCAGCTGTATAAAAGGAAATTCTGCGTCAATATTAAGAGGCTTAAATAAATAAGAAAATATTCCAAGCGGAATTCTTGCCAGCTTAAATCCTCTTTTTGTCATATCATTAGTAGTAAGATTATACGCTGCTCCAAAATCAAAAATCGAATCAAATCTTATATAATTATAAAACATCATCGCCGCGCCGATTATAATAAATGGCAGGCAAAAACTCAAAGTCACCGAAATACTGTTTTTCGAAAAAAGTTTCCTTTCTTTAAACACCATATTCCAAAATATAGGAATAGCCAAAAATATCACGAGAAGAACTTGAGGTCGGCAGCCGGACATAAGCGCCATACACAAAGAACCAGCGGCAAGTTTAAAATTAAACTTCCATTTTCTAAAAATTTTTTCGCTCTTATCGTTTTCACCTAAAGCAGACAGCCAAAAATACAATCCTGAAATCACAAGCGCCATATTCATTATTATCGGAAAACTATAAATAGTCGGCGCTTTAACTTCCTCAAAAATACCGCAGCCGCATATAAAAATAAAGCTCAAAACAAGATATAATATAAACGGAACATTTTTAAAATACCTTTTAATAATCTGACTAATCAATCCCAAGGATGCCAAAACCAATATAGCTGAGCATATAAAAACCCCAGCCCAAATAGAAAAATCTTCTCCGGTAATAAGTTTATAAGGAAGATACATTGTAATAACAGGAGCAACTCCAAAATAAACATAGTATTTCCCATTATAATAAGCCGTATCCCAAAGAGCTGTAAGTCCTTCTTCTTTTTTTAGTTTATTTCTATAATTTGCGTCATATGGATTATCCATATTTTTAAGCTTTTCATCTGGCTCATAGCTTAAATAAGCTTTTCCATCAATAAAAGACTCTGTAAGTTTTGAATATTGCTCATATTGTAACCAAGGAGGGTCTTTAAGAATAGGATTCCAAGAAGTTATACAATAAAGCACAATTATATTCAGCAAAACAAAGCCATATATTATACGTCTTTGATTAATAGAATTTCTTAAATCCATAGTGTACCTATAATACAAAGATTTAGGACGTATTAAATATCCTATTAATATTATAAAAAACACAGCGGCAAATCTCAATACCGAGAAAAACATAGGATAATGTACATTTAACCTTATCTCATTAATTTTAAAGTCCTGATTATTTTGAGTATTAAATATTATCTTCAACTTTTCAGTCTTGCCAAGCAAATTCATAGTAATATATTTTGTTTTATCAACACTATAAACAATATCTCTTGCCGGCAAATTATAATAAAGTTTATTTGCCTCATCCGTAGCGGAAATTATATAATTTGTTTTCAGTTTTGTATTTTCAACATTTTCAATATCCAAGTAAATATTGTCAATCTCTATGTTTAAATTTAAAATTTCAAGAGATTTCTCTCCTTTTGATAAAACAGTAACAATATCGCCGTTTTCGTCTGATTTCAAAAGTCCGTCATTTAATACATAATCTGATTGTGACACAACTATTTCTTCATTAAACATAGTCGCGAAAAATTTATAATTAAAGACAAAAATCTCAAGAACCAGCGCCACGCAAAAAAATACACATATTTTTCTAATCATAAGATATCTCCTAAAACAAATTTATAAAAAACACCGCAAAAATTTTTTATTTCTTTTTGTATAAAGGAAATACCGCACAATTCAAAAATAAAAATAATTTTTGAAAATAATTGAGCG
>CAOJPS010000010.1 GCA_948441255.1 uncultured Eubacteriaceae bacterium
TCCTTTATTAGTTTTTAAAAATTCAAAAAGTGCTATTTTAAAAATGCTTTCATTTGTCTTAACAAATTCTATGCATTTTCCATAAAGTTCTTCTTTTGTTTTTGGAAAATAACCGTTTTTTCTTTCTTCGGCAAGATTTTTGATTCCGTCCTCGATTCGGATTTTCATAAGAGTATATAAAATATCATTTTTTGTTTCGAAATAATAATAGAATAAAGATTTTGTTGTTTCAGCAAGTTTTGTAATATCATCTATGCTAGTAGTATCAAAGCCTTTTTCAGAAAAAAGTTTTTCAGCACATTCAATTATTTTTTTCTTTGTATTATTCATTTTTTTTGATTCCATAAACATATTAGCTCCTATTCTTTATTAGGTAATTTTACTGACCGGTCGGTTAATTTTTACTATATTATAGCATTCATAATTTTTAATGTCAATTACTTTATAAAATTTATCACATTTGTTTCATAAAATTATTATTGACAAATGACTTTTAATAAAATAGTAAGTAAATATTTATTAATAATTGAGTTTTAATATATGTATCAATAGTTCGTTGATTGTCAATAAAATTATTATATGATAAAATTTTATTATAACAAGAGTTCAACAAGAATAAATGCCCTTAAAGCATTAAAAATATTGAGGCTTTGCCTCAAACTCCACAAACTTTTGTGCGAAACTACGCTTTGATGGTTTTACTATTATTTATTGCTGAACTTACGTTATAATCAACAAACTTGAAACGGTAACTTTTTAAGTTTGTTGATTATAATATAAAGATATTAAAACCCCTCTTAAATAAGGGCATTTTTTTACAAATAGAGAAGTCTAATAAAATACAGGGAGGGAAGACAATGCTTGACAGAGAAAAAGTTGGAAGATCAATTTCAGAGCAACGGAAAATGAAAGGACTGACACAAAAGCAGCTTGCGGATTTAATTCATGTGTCATATCAAGCGGTTTCAAGATGGGAACAAGGTATTAGTCTGCCGTCGGTGGATATGATTTATGATATTGCGCAAGTTCTTGAAACTACTGTTGATTTTTTACTGAATGGGATTTCAGAGGAAAGAAAAGTTATAAGTTATATAGATACAGGACTAGATACAAAAAGGCTTTATATGATAAAGAACAGATTAAACAAACTTATTACTAAAGATGATATGTTATTTCACGCAAAGTATATTGACCCTGTATTTTTTAAGTTAGACAATTCAGAAATGAAAGAACCAATATGTGTATTCGCAAATCATGTTCCTGGCTCTAAGGAACGGTTTGCGATGGAAAATGGATATGATAGAGAAATATGTATTGATTTGGTGTCAAGTGCGGCAAATAACTTGATACGTTTTGGTGTTAAACCTGCTATTTTACAGGCTAATATGGTTTGTGGAAACAATGATGGAGGTCAAATTCTTATAATGGGTGAAGCTTTCAAAGAAGCTTGTGAAAACAGTGAAATTGTGTTTGCGGGATTGGAAGTTGCTGCTCAGGCTGTAAATTATCGTGCGAGTGAATATAAAATAGGCGCTTCGATTATAGGAATTGTAGACAGAGAGAATATAATAACAGGAAACGAAATAACAGAAGGTGATATTCTTATTGGGCTATATACAGAAGGTATATCGTCGATAAGCTATCCTTTTATAAAAGTAATAATTGACAGAAAACCTGATATAATATATGCAAAAATCGATGGTCATAATACTTTTATGGACAAACTTATGAAACCAAATGCTTCTTATGTGAATGTAATTAATGAACTTGTTGAGCAAAATCTTATACATGGTGTTTTTAACATTGACAGGTCATTATTTAATCGAAAATGCTATTCTACAATGCCTAAAGGACTTGGCGCAAATATTTCAATATCATCAGTACCAATTCCTGCACTATTTAAATATATATATGATTTGAATATGATGGACAGAGAATGTTTTTTGGAAGATTTTGCGTTTGGTATTAGTATGGTGCTGGCAGTTTCAAAGGAAAAATGTGACAGGGCATTAAAAATTATTGAAAAACATCATAAATGTTATATTATAGGAAAAATAGAAAGTGATGATGAACATCCTGACACAAGAGTATGGATGGAGGGAATGATAAAATGGTAAAGGCAGGATTGCGTAACTGGTATATGTTGTTATTATTTGTAATAATTTCATTTGTTTTAAATGAAATTATAATTATAGGAAACGATTTTATTGCTAAAGCTATAGACTTGTTGCTTTCAGGTAAACAGGTGTATTTTTCAGAATTTATTATTCCTTTATTTTTATTGATTGTATTTGGAACAGCAGTAGCATATTTAAAAAGTATTTTTGGAGGTCATTATAGTGCAAGAGTACAGAATGAGGTGCGTATATCACTTGGAAATCATTTGATAAAATTGCCTTTTTCCTATTTTGATGCAAAAGGCAGCGGAAGTATTATTACAAAGCTAATATCAGATGTGAATGAAATGGGAAGATTTTTTTCTGAAATTCTTCCAAGACTTATTGTAAATACTATTACAGTAATAACAGCGACTGTATATTTGATTGAAATGGATGCAATGCTGATTTTTGTGTTATTTGCAAGTTATCCGATTATGTTGGTAGTGGCAGATAAGTTATCGAAAAAGCTTAAAGAATTGACAAAAAAGCTTTGTATTTATAGGGATGAACGTACAGAAAAGGCATATGATGCTATTCAAGGTATCGTAGTTGGCAGAAGTTACAATCTTTATGAACTTCATAAAAAGAAAATTGATACTATTATTGACAATATGGTATCACAAGCATATAAAAGCACACGAATATCTTCTCTTAGTTGGGTTCTAAAAAATGTTATTACTACAGTTCCTGTAATATTTTGTTATCTTTTTGCGCTGTATGAATTAAGGCAAGGCAGGATTACAGTTGGGCAAATACTTGTATTTACAGCAATACTTAACAGAATTTTAAATCCAATTGGTGATATTGTTTTTTGTATAAATGATATTAGAGAAATTGGCGTTTCGCTAAAAAGAATACAAGAAATTTATAATCAGCAGGAAGAAAGGAAAGATGGTATTATACATAAGGAACTTGAAAGCAGTGAGCTGATTCCTGCTGTTGAATGGGAAAATGTTGATTTTTGCTATGATAACAATGTGAAACGCTATATTTTAAATGGAATGAGTTTTTCTATTGAGAGAGGAGAGCAGACAGCATTTGTAGGAGGTTCCGGAGAGGGCAAAACAACAATTTTTAAACTGCTTTGTGGATTTTATGAAAAAAATAACGGAAAATATATGCTCTTTGGACACTCTTTTGAGGATTGGAATTTGGAAGCGGCAAGAAGTTGTTTTTCAGAAGTTTCACAAAATAAATTGTGGAGGCGTGTAAAAACGCAAATATTCACGATTTTATTGTGGGGCTTCCAAAAGGTTATGAAACGCTTGTTGGTGAGCGAGGTGTGCGTCTTTCAGGAGGGCAAAGACAAAGAATTTCTATTGCAAGAGCTTTTTTGAAAGATGCTCCAATACTTCTTTTAGATGAGCCAACAGCTTCTGTTGATGTTGAAACAGAGCAGAAAATACAAAAAGCTATTGAAAAAATAACGGCAGAAAAAACAGTAATCACTATAGCACATAGACTTTCTACAGTAAGAAACGCAAAAAAAATTTATGTAGTAAGCAACGGAAAAATAGCGGAGGTGGGAAACCACGAAGAACTTTTGAAAAAAAAGGGTATTTATGCTGAAATGTACGCAAAAAGGTAAGGTGTTGTTATAGAATGTTTAAAACTTTTTTTAGATTTATGAAGTTAATGCAAGATAGATTGCCAATTTATTTAGGAGCTATTTTTATTTCTATTATAGGTGATTCGGGACGTCGGATAGCAAACTCATATTTGATTAAAAATGTAGTTACAGCAGCACAAACTGGTAATATGGATAATATTATTTGGATTGTATTTGGAAATTTTGCTGTATTTGTGTTTGGCTTATTTTTATGGCGTTTTGGTATTATACATTATAATATAGAGGGTAAAACAGGAGCTGGAAAAGTTGAAAAACTTGTATTTTCAAAAGCTATGCGTCTGCCTATGACTTATTATGAAAAGAATAATAGCAGCGATTTTATGTCAAGACTTATTTTTGATACACAAAGGGCTTCAGATATTTATACTTCAAGATTTCGCCGATTGATTTCAGCGGTAATTTCAGCGATTATATATCTTATTCCTATGTTTTACTTTAGCTGGGAACTTACTCTTTGTCTTATAATTGTGAGTTTATTGTCTTTTTTAATAAATAGTTTTTTCGCGAATCCTATGAAAAAAGCAGGCAAAATTCTTTCTTACAATAATAATATAATGCTTGAAAAATTGACAAATATTTTATCTGGTATGGAATTGATAAAAATTTTTCCAGTTGGTTCAAAGTTGTTAAAAGAATATGAGTCTGCTAATAAGGAATATTTTTATACTCAAAAAAGCAGAAATAGATTATCAGCGGGACTTGAGTGCTTAAACAGTATGTTTGATTTAATAGGCGCTTTGGCGTTTTTGGTTCTTGGTATATGGTTTGTGTCATTAAGGAGAATAACCCTTGGAGAATTAACAGCACTTTACGCATTATATGGAGCATTTCAAAATGTTTTTTTAGAAATAGGATTATACTTACCTCAGTTAATGGAATGTATAGCTAACGCTGAGAAAATTTTTGAGTTTTTAGATATGGAAGAAGAACCAAAGCAATGGGAATATGAAAATTATAATAGCGATTGCAGTAAAACAACAGATATATGTGAAGATGTGATATTGTCTGTACATAATATGAGTTTTGCATATAGCGAGAATAGAAGAATTTTGAAAAATTTTTCAATGGAAATTAAAAAGGGAAGTTTTGTTGCTATTGTGGGAGAATCAGGCTGTGGAAAAAGTACCCTTGCAAAGCTTTTGCTGGGATTCTATCCATTAGAAAAAGGGAGTATATCAATAGACGGCAGGGAATATTCCGAACTTACATTAAAGGAAATCCGAGAGCGAATTTCGTATGTCCCACAAGAACCTTATTTATATGAAACAACTATTGCGGAAAATATATCTTATGGCAGATATGGAGTAGATTACAATGAAATTATAGCAGCCGCAAAAGCGGTAAATGCTCACGATTTTATTATAAAACTGCCAAATGGATACAACACAATACTTGGTGAGAGAGGCAATACATTATCAGGTGGAGAAAGGCAACGTATAGCACTTGCACGTGCTATTATAAGAAATACTCCTTTAATTATACTTGATGAAGCAACATCAGCACTTGATAATGATTCTGAATCGCTTATACATGAGGCAATAAAAAAACTAAAGGGTGAACATACCATACTTATGATAGCTCACCGACCAAGCAGCATTGCTTTAGCGGACAATATAATTAGGTTAGGAGGCTAAAATTGATTATTTTTAGTCAATTTTAGCCATATGTTGTATATATCAAAAATACTTAAAAACAAAAAAAGTTTGGCTTGCTTTCTTTTTCTCGTTTTCAAGTATTTTAACTATAAACAGAATTTTACTTGATAAGTGGAAAAATGTGACATTAATTTTTTATGATGGATAATAGTATCTTTATGTTTTACCTATTTTTTCTTTTTTTTCAACTCGTTTTTTAAAGTGACTATTTCATTTGCTACTTTAAAAGCATCATCTATTGTATTAAAAAATCTGTCATTTCCTATTGACTCGGTTATTCCTATTTTTTCAATTATTTCTTTTGGCTGTGTCTGAAGTTCGGCAAAAAGTATCATTATATGGTGTTTTCTTGTATAATCAAGAATTTGCTGAAGTGAATCAAGAGATGTTCCATCTATTAATGGTACGTTTTGCATTCTTAAAATTAATATATCAGATTTTACATTCATTGTTTTCATTGTATCCACAAATCTTGTTGATGCTCCAAAAAACATTGGTCCTGCTATTTCATATACAAGAATCTCTTTGTTTATATATTTATGTGTATCACTTTCGCTGAGTTTTGAAACTGTATTTATTTTTAAGGTATTTGCCATTTTTCTTATGAAAAGGAACATTGCTAGAACCATTCCTATTTCTATAGCTATTACTAAATCGAATATTACTGTTAATAAAAATGTTATTATCAATGTACTTAAATCACTTTTTGTGGTTTTAGCTATATGGGCAAAAGCACCAAAGTTGCACATATTAAAGGAAACTACTATAAGTATTGCCGCAAGCGTAGTCATTGGTATGTATTGAGCAATGGGCATTGCCACAAGCATTACGATAAGTAAAATAACAGCGTGTACCATTCCTGCTATTGGAGTTCTTCCGCCGTTTTTTACATTTGCGGCTGTTCTTGCTATTGCTCCTGTTGCTGGAAGCCCTCCAAATAATCCGCTAGCTATATTTGCTATTCCTTGTGCTATTAATTCTGTATTGGAATCGTGCTTGTCACCAGTCATACCATCTGCTACTACGGCGGACAGAAGTGATTCTATTCCGGCAAGAACAGCTATCGTAAAGGCAGATGGCAAGAGCTCTACTACCATTGAAAAAGAAGGAATTGTGAAGCTTGGCATTGGAAAACTGGAATTTAATTCTCCAAATTTTTTACCTATTGTCATAACCGGAAGGTCGAAATAATACACCACTAATGTGGTTATAATTAACGCTACAAGAGGTCCTGGAATTTTTTTGCTTACCTTATTCCATAAAACTATTATTATTATCGCTGTTATTCCTATTATTAGAGAAGTATAATTTATTGTGTTTATATTTTCTATGTATGCTCCCCATTTTGGAATAAATTCGGAAGGTACATTTTCTATGTTTAATTCAAGAAAGTCTTTTAATTGGGTCGAAAATAAAGTTATCGCTATTCCTGTCGTAAATCCTACCGTTATTGGATATGGAATAAATTTAATTACATCTCCGAATTTTAAAACACCGAAGATAATTAATATTATACCAGCAAGTATTGTCGCTGTTACTAATCCTTCAAATTTATATTGTGCTATAATTCCACAGATAATGACAACAAATGCCGCGGTAGGACCTCCTATTTGAACACGGCTTCCTCCAAGCATAGATATTAAAAATCCGGCTACAATAGCTGTTATTAAACCCTGTTCGGGACTGACACCGGAGGATATTGCTAATGCTATTGAAAGCGGCAAGGCAACTATTGCAACTATTATACCAGCTATAATGTTGCTTATAAGAGATTTTCCTTTTAATTCATCTGGTGAGTTTTTTAAGATTGTAAATAATTTGGGTTTAAACAATTTTTTACCTCTTTTCCTTAGTTAATATTTTTTATAACAATATGTGTTTCCTTAATATTAATTAAAATTATCTAATTAGTCAATATAAATTTGATTATAATTAAAAATATTTGCAATATATAGGCATTTGGTGTATTATTAAATACAGTTGATTGAGATAGGAAGTGAGTTTATGAATTATGAAGACGCACTAAGTTTTATACATAAAGCTGAGGAATATGGAAGTGTTCTTGGGTTGGAAAATATGGTTAACCTTATGAATAAACTTGATAACGTCCAAAATAATCTTAAAGTTATTCATATAGCTGGAACTAACGGTAAAGGTTCGGTGGGTGCTTTTATTGGCTCTGTTTTGAAACATTCAGGATTTAAAACTGGCAGATATATTTCTCCAACAATCTTTGAGTATCTTGAAAGATTTCAAATTAATGATACTATTATTAGCAAAGAACTGTTTTGTAATATATGCGGAAAAGTTATGGAGGCTGTTTATAAAATTGTTGGTGAGGGGAAAAGTCATCCTACAGCTTTTGAAATTGAAACAGCTATCGCTTTTTTATATTTTTATGAGGAAAATTGTGATTTTGTTTTGTTGGAAACAGGACTTGGAGGCAGGCTTGACGCTACTAATGTTTTAAAGGAAAATGTTTGTTCGGTTATTACTTCTATAAGTATTGACCATACTCTTTTTCTGGGAAATTCTGCTGTTGATATTGCGAAAGAAAAATGTGGAATTATTAAAGAAAAATGTCCTGTTATTTCTATTGAACAATTTGAAGATGTAAACAATGTTATTAAAAATGAATGCTTTGAAAAAAATTCTCCTCTTAATATTGTTTTAAAAAAAGATATAGTTTATGGGGGATTTGACAGTGATATACAGTATTTTAGATATAAAAATTATAAAAATATTAAAATAAAACTTTTAGGAAAATTTCAAATAGAAAACGCGGCTTTGGCAATAGGTGTTGTTGAAATATTAATTAAGCAGGGATATAATATAACAGAAGAAAATATTTATTCTGGTTTGATGGGCGCTTCTTGGCAAGGAAGATTTCAGGTTTTGAAAAAAAATCCAATTTTCATTATTGATGGAGCACATAATTTTGACGCTGTTGAAAGAATGTGTGAAACTATAGAACTTTATTTTAAAAATAGACGACTGATTTTTATAGTTGGTATTTTTAAAGACAAAGAATATAAAAAAATCGCAAAAATGACGGCCGATTTGGCGGAGGAAATTTATACTGTTGATTTGAAAAATCCATGGTGACTAAGTGGATATGATTTGGCAGAGGAATTTTTTAATTATAATAAAAATACAAAAACGACAGTTTCTCTTTTTGAGGCGATTCATAGAAGTATTTTATCAGCGGGAGAGAATGGGGTTGTTATAGCTTTTGGCTCACTGTCATACTTAGGCGAGGTTGTCGGAATTATAGAGAATATAAGTTAATGATATAAATAAAAGGAGAGTAATTAATGGATATACAGAAAATTGAAGAGGGTGTAAGATTAATTCTTGAGGGTATAGGGGAAGATGTTACCAGAGAAGGTCTTATTGAAACACCTAAAAGAGTGGCTAAGATGTATGAGGAAATTTTTTTGGGGCTTACACAAAATGCTGGAGAACATCTCTCTAAAACATTTACAGTTGATAATAATGAATTGATAATTGAAAAAGATATTGTTTTATATTCTGTTTGCGAACATCATCTTATGCCATTTTATGGAAAAGCTCATATTGCCTATATTCCGAATGGAAAAGTTGTGGGGCTGAGCAAGCTTGCAAGAACCGTTGAGGTTTTTTCGAAAAGACCTCAAATTCAAGAGAAATTGACTTATCAAATAGCGGAAACAATTATGGAAAATTTAAAGCCTAAAGGAGTTGCTGTCGCTATTGAGGCAGAACATATGTGTATGACTATGAGAGGTGTGAAAAAACCTGGTACAAAAACTTTTACTTTTGTTTGCAGGGGAGAGTTTGAAAAAAATCAGGAATTGAAAAATACATTTTTAAATATCATAAAATGAGGGAAATATATGGAAAGAATAAATAATATTATTCGATGCGAACTTTTTATTAATACTCTCAAAAATATTGAAAAAGAGGAAAAAGCAAGAATTTATTGTAAACACGGAATTGAACACCTTTTTGATACCGCAAGGATTTGTTATATAATAAATCTTGAAGAAAGTTATGGTTTTGAAAAAGAAATAATATATGCCGCTGCTTTGCTTCACGACATTGGAAGATATGATGAATATAAAAATAACATTCCTCATAATAGAGCGGGTGCTGAAATTGCTGGAAAAATTTTAGATAGCACTGGATTTTCTTATCTTGAAAAAGAAATTATTGTTAAAGCGATTTTAAATCATAGGAAAGATGAAAACAAATTTTCTCTTGGCAGTATTTTACGCAAAGGGGACAGGCTTTCAAGAAAATGCTTTTTATGTTCCCGATTCATTTTCAGATGGGGGAAAATTTAATAATTTAGATGCGGCTTTAAGGCAAACAGAAAAAATGCTTGAAGAAGGGGCAGATATAATTGATGTCGGAGGAGAATCGACACGGCCTGGACACAGCGTTATTACAGACGAAGAAGAAATTTTAAGAATTATCCCAGTTATTAAAAATATTAAAAAAAATTTTGATGTTCCTGTTTCTGTTGATACATATAAAAGTGGTGTCGCTAAATCTGCTCTTGACGTTGGAGCAGATTTGATTAATGATATCTGGGGATTTAAGTATGACCCTAGAATGGCGGAACTAACCAAAAGTTATAATGCTGTGTGTTGTCTGATGCACAATAGAGATAACATAAATTATGATAATTTTATTGAGGACGTTTTATGTGATTTGCAAAAATCTGTTGATATTGCTTTAAATGCCGGAATTTTGAAAGATAAAATTATTGTTGACCCAGGAGTTGGTTTTGGCAAAACTTACAAAAACAATATTGAGGTTATAAACAAAATTGAAAGGCTTAAAGAACTTGGTTTTCCTATTTTGCTGGCGGTTTCGAGAAAATCTGTTATTGGTACCGCTTTGAATCTTCCTGTTGAGGAAAGGCTTGAAGGAACTTTGGCGATTACAGTTTTCTCTGTTTTAAAAGGCTGCGCTTTTGTTCGTGTTCACGATGTTAAAGAAAATAAAAGAGTTATTACTATGACCGAAAAATTAATTGGGAGATGTTGAATTTGGATATAATAAAAATTAAGAATATTGAGATATTCGCTAATCACGGAGTACTTAGAGAAGAAAACGTGCTTGGACAAAAATTTCTTGTTTCTGTTGATTTATATCTGAGTACAAGAAAAGCTGGTAAATATGATAATCTGGAATTTTCTGTTGATTATAACAGAGCGGCTATTATGACAGAAAAATTTGTGAGTAAAAATACTTTTAAACTTATTGAAACTGTGGCTGAAAATCTTGCTGAAATGCTTCTTATTAATTTCCGCTCTGTCGAAAAGGTTAGAGTTGAAATTAAAAAACCTTGGGCTCCGGTTAAAATTCATACAGAAAGTTTTTCTGTGGAAATTGAGAGAGGCTGGAAAAAGGTTTTTCTATCTCTGGGTTCTAATATAGGTGATAAAAAAGGATATTTGGATTTTGCTGTTGCGGAAATTGAGAAATCTGATTTTTGCAAAGTTGCAAAAATTTCTGATTTTATTGTTACAAAGCCTGTAAGTGATATTAAGCAAGATGATTTTTTAAATGGCTGTGTTGAAATTAAAACTCTTTATTCTCCTTTTGAACTTTTGAAGTTTATAAATGAAATTGAGTCTAAAGCCGGACGTGACAGGTCTGTTCATTGGGGACCAAGGACATTAGATATAGATATTATTTTTTATGATGATGTTGTTATATATGAGAAGAATCTTATTATTCCTCACATTGAAATGGAAAATAGATTTTTTGTTTTAAAGCCTCTTTCTCAAATAGCGCCTTTTCAAAAACACCCTGTTTATGGTTTGAGTGTTAAAGAACTTTTAGAAAAAAATTTAAAAAATAATTAGCGTTTTTTTAAATTTATACTTGCATTATGTTTCATTTTGTGATATATTTCCTTGTGTGGAATACAAATGTTTGCGACAGGAGTACAAATATGAAATGTAATTCGGATTTTTTTATTGTTGAAAAAAAAGTGCTTCCGGAGGTTTTTGTTAAGGTTATGGAAGCTAAAAAGCTTATGGAAAGCAGAAAAGCCAAAACAATTCAAGAAGCTGTAAATATCGCTGGAATAAGCAGAAGCGCTTTTTATAAGTATAGAGAATCTGTATTTGAACTTAATAATAATTTGAAAGGTCAAACATTAATTATTGGAATTAATCTTGAAAATATTCCGGGGCTTCTTTCTAATGTGCTTAATGTTATTGCCGATGGAGGCGCAAATATTTTAACAATTAATCAGACTATTCCTATTAATAATATCGCTAATGTTACTATTACTGTTGAAACAGACAGAAATGATAATGAAGCGGTTGAATTTGTTCGGAAACTAGAAAAAATATCAGGTGTTCATACACTTAAAATTATTGCCAGGGAGTGATTTTTAATGACTGAAATAGCTGTTTTGGGTTACGGTACGGTTGGTTCAGGTGTTTACGAGGTTTTGAATACAAACCGTGATAGTATTGATAAAAATGCTAATGAAGAAATACGAATTAAATATGTTCTTGATTTGAGAGATTTTCCTGATGACCCTGTTCAGGAATTTATTGTTCATGATTATAATGTTATTTTGAATGACGATGATATTAAAGTGGTAGCGGAGGTTATGGGAGGGGTTGAACCTGCTTATACCTTTGTTAAAAATGCTCTTTTGAAGGGGAAAAGTGTTGTTACATCTAATAAAGAACTTGTTGCTAAGCACGGCGCGGAGCTTTTGAAAATAGCTAAAGAAAAAAATATTAATTTTCTTTTTGAGGCAAGTGTTGGCGGAGGTATTCCTATTATACGTCCATTAAATCAATCGCTTACAGCAGATGAGATTTATGAAATTACGGGAATATTGAACGGTACAACAAACTATATGCTTACAAAAATGACTAAAGAAGGGCTTGATTATGATGAGATTTTGAAAGATGCTCAGGATAAAGGTTATGCTGAAAGAAATCCCGCCGCAGATGTGGAAGGATTTGATACTTGCCGTAAAATAGCTATTTTGGTTTCTCTTGCTATTGGAAAACAGGTAGATTTTGAAAGTGTGTATACAGAGGGTATTACAAATATTAGTAAAATAGACATTGATTATGTTAAAAAAATGGGCAAAAGTATAAAACTTTTGGCTACTTCTAAAGTTATTGACAAAGGTGTTTGGGCAAGAGTTTCTCCAGTTATTATAGGAGAAGACAATCCTTTGTCTATGGTTAATGATGTTTTTAACGCTATTTTAGTTAAAGGAAATGTTATTGGCGATGTTATGTTTTATGGAAAAGGAGCAGGAAAACTTCCTACAGCAAGCGCTGTTGTGGCTGATATTGTTGACGCCGTTAAACATCTCGGAAGGAATATTATGACTTCTTGGTCAACTGAAAAACTTGATATTCTTGATATTGATGACGTAAATGTGAGCAAATTTATAAGAGTTGAATATAATAATAAAGAACAGGCAGTTTCTGATGTTAAAAAAATTTTTGATGTGTCTGAGATTATTGAGATTGATTCAGATTTGTCAGAATTTGCTTTTATCTCAAATGTTGAAACAGAAAAAGCAGTTAATGAAAAAATTGACAGCTTATTAAATATGGAACCTATTGTAAATGTTCCTAATACAATAAGGGTTGAAAAATAACATCTTCTAAGAACCTGTCTAAAATATTTAAAAATGCCTGTCTAAAAGCAAAATATACATTAAAAATCATTAAAAGTAATATTATTTTTAATGATTTTTGGAATGTTTTAACAGTTTTTGGCGGGCTCTAAGGAGGAAGTAATAGTGTTAATTGTAAAAAAATTTGGCGGGACTTCTGTTGCTAACGCGGAGAGAATTTTTAATGTAGCTAATCGTTTGGTTGAGTCTTATAAAGAGGGAAATAAAATTGTTGTTGTTCTTTCAGCACAGGGTGATACTACAGACGAGCTTATTGAAAAAGCCGCTGAAATTAATAATAACGCTTCAAAAAGAGAATTGGATATGCTGCTTTCAACAGGGGAACAGCAGTCAGTTGCCTTAATGGCTATGGCAATTCAAAAACTTGGATATCCTGCGGTTTCATTGAATGCTTTTCAGTGTGATATTTATTCCACATCAACTTACGGAAACGCTCGTGTTAAAAATATATCTACTGAGAGGATAGACGAGGAACTTGAAAAAAATAATATTGTTATTGTTACAGGCTTTCAAGGTGTGAATAGAGGCGGGGATATTACTACTTTGGGCAGAGGAGGTTCTGATACGTCTGCCGTTGCGTTGGCGGCGGTTTTAAATGCTGATTTATGTGAGATATATACAGACGTTGACGGCGTTTATACCTCTGACCCAAGAATTGTTAAAAATGCCAGAAAGCTTTCGGAAATAAGCTATGATGAAATGCTTGAACTTGCTTCCCTTGGTGCTAAAGTTCTTCACAACCGTTCGGTTGAGTTAGCTAAAAAATATAATGTTAATTTGGTTGTACGTTCAAGTCTTACAAGAGAAGAAGGTACTATCGTTAAGGAGGAATCTACTGTGGAAAAAATGTTGGTGAACGGAGTTGCCGTTGATAAGGATATCTCAAGAATCGCTTTGGTAGGTCTTAAAGATGAACCGGGTATCGCTTTTAATGTATTTTCATTGCTTTCTAAAAATAAAATAAGTGTTGATATCATTTTACAATCTATTGGACGAGGAGATACAAAAGATATATCATTTACTGTTTCTACAGCGGATTTGAAAGACGCTCTTAAAATTATTGAGGCAAATAAAAACAGATTGAAGTATGATAACCTTCTTCATAATGATAAAGTTGCTAAAGTTTCTATCGTTGGAGCAGGTATGGCTACAAATGCCGGAGTCGCTTCTACTATGTTTGAGGCGTTATATGATGAAAATATTAATATTAAAATGATTTCTACCTCGGAAATTAAAATTTCTGTTCTTGTAAGTGAAAAAGACGCTGAAAGAGCTGCTAACGCAATTCACGAGAGATTTAGACTTGACCAAGTTAAGTAATTGAAATACTGATTGTTTTGAGAAATATTATTCTTGAAATAATCAGTATTTTCAGTGTTTTTTATTTTTGAATCGGGGGTTTTATTTTTTGATATATTATTTTGCGATACTTTTTTTGACTGTTATGGTTAAGGGGTTTTTATCTGGTATGGAGGTTGCTTTGAAAACCGCTCAGAGGAAAATGATTTTTTCTGATGATGAAAGTCAGAAAGAAGGTGACAGTGACAGTCTTGATAAATTTATTGTAGCTATAAATATACTTAAATCGGCGGTTATGATAAGTTTTGGCGGATTTGCATTTTATAATGTAAATGGAGTAGTTTTGGTGTTTTATCCAAACAATTTAAATTCATTTGCTCATTATTTTTTTGAAGCAGTGATTTTGCTTATTACTTTTTATATAATTGCTGTTTTTGGCGGGTTTATACCTAAAAAATTTGCTTTGAAAGAATCAAAAATTTTTATTCGTTTTGGAATAATTCCTATAAAAATTATTTATTATGTTCTTATTGTGTTTTTTATACCGTTTGTTAAATTGTCTTCGTTTTTGAATAGGCTTTTTAAAATTGACAAGAGGGTGCGTGACGATGATGTTACTCAAGAAGAAATTATGATGATGATTGAGGCTGGCGGAGAAAAGGGAACTATTGACTATGATGAAAAAGAAATGATTGCTAATGTTTTTGAGTTTGATGATAAAACAGCGGGAGATATTGTTACACATAGAAAAGATATTGTGGCGATTTCTATTGATTCGAATGTTGATGACATTATAAAAGTGGTTTTTGATGAAAAATATTCAAGGATTCCTGTTTATGACAATTCTATTGACAATATTGTCGGAATTCTACATATAAAAGATGTTATGAAACAGTTAATTATGTTTGGAAAAGATAATTTCGAGATAAAACCTCTTTTAATGGAGCCTTTTTTTGTTCCTTTTACGAAAAAGAATGATGAACTTTTTAAAGAAATGCAGGAACAAAAAATTCATTTGTGTGTGGTTCTTGACGAATATGGCGGCACCTTAGGAATTGTTTCTATGGAAGATTTAATAGAGGAAGTTATGGGAAATATTTTGGACGAGTATGACGATGAGGAAACTCCAGAAATAATTTCAAACGATGGTATTAATTTTTATATTGATGGAAAGGCCGATTATAAAGAAGCTTGTGAATATCTTGAAATTGATATTGATGATTATGAAGAATATGATACTATGAGCGGTTTTTTTATTGGAAGAATGGGTCATATACCTGAAGTTGGCGAGGATTTTCGTTTTGAAACGGAAGATTTTTTGTTTACCGCTGAAAAGGTTGAGGAAAACAGAATTTCATTAATTAAAGCTGTTAAAAAAGAAAAAGATTTGCCGGAAGAAACATCAGTTTAATTATTTTATATGTAATATACCAAAAATCTTTGCGGATTAACTAATTGTATTTGCAAAGATTTTTGTCTTTTATAGTGAAAGAACTTGAATAACGGTAAAAAAATATTTTACGTCCGCTTGCGGCAAAAGTCGGTAAGCGAATTGTGAAGCACTTCGCAGACTTTTGAGTAAAATAAATTTTTTTACTTCTTTTTAAGTTCTTTCACTATATGCTGTTTTTTTGAAAGGGGAAAAACAAATACTTGTATAAAAATAAAATATATTATAAAATATTAAGTGACAAGAAATATACGATGTTTTTTATGAAAATATATGTTGTTTTGAAATAAAGTAGGAGTGATAAATTTGGACGAAAATAAAAATGAGGAAGAGTATATTAAACTTGTAACGTCCTCTCCAGAACTTAAAGATAAAATACACATTGATATAAAAGATTATACGGGTACTATATATTGGCAGATTAAATTTAATATACCTCTTGACGAGGCTTCAGTTTCTGAAAAAACAACGAATGTTACAGATACACAAGGATATATTCTTGATACAAAAATAAGATATAGCCAAAAATATAATATTATTAGTATTCAGCCGTTGGAAAATTATGTTCAGAATGAGTATTATATTTTAAGTATTTCAAAAAATGTTAGGTCTGCTAATTTTCAAAATCTTAAGAGAGATATTCATATATTGTTTAAGATTAAAAATAATGTTATTTCAAAATACAAGATATTGCCGCCTAATGTAACTGTTCCTAAACCTAAAAAAAAACCTAAATCTATGAGAGAGCCTAAGTCTAAGGTGTATTCTTTTGATAAGTATAAAGATGGAGAAAAAAGCGAAAATCTTCCTTTTGCTAGTATTATGATAAATCCTCTTATTGGGGCTGTTGGAATTTTAGCTACTATAGGCGGACTTGTTATGAATAATTTGATTTTTGTGGCTGTGAGCGGTGTTGTGGTAATTATGGGGGTTCTTCATATTTTAAAACAGGTTATGAATAAAAAATTTCGCTCTAACTTTATTTATAATAGAGGCGCAAGATGCTTTAGAAAAGAAAAATATGAAAAAGCGAATTTACTTTTTTCAAAAGCTCTTGTTCTTAATCCTGAAAATGAATATGCTGAATATGCTAAAAATAAAGTGTTTTATTATTTGTAATGACAGGGGAATTTTATGTATAATTTTAATGATATAAAGGGAAATGAGCAGATTATAAAAAATCTGCGTTCAATGATTTATAATAATAAATTATCTCATTCATATATAATTGATGCTCCTAAAGGAGCGGGAAAAAAGCTTATAGCTAATTCTTTTGCTAAAGCTATACAATGTGAAAATATTAAATCGGCTAATTTAGAAGAAACTGTTAATGCCTGTAATAGCTGTGTTTCGTGCAGAACATTTGACGGAGGGAATCATACTGATGTTATATATGTAAATTCTGAAAAAGGAAAAGTTATAGGAGTTGAAGATATAAGAGAACAAGTGGGAAAAAATATAGAACTTAAACCTTATAAATATCAATATAAAATATTTATTATAGATAACGCGGATTCTATGACTGTTCAGGCTCAAAATGCCCTTTTAAAAACTATTGAAGAACCTCCAAATTATGGGATTTTTATTCTTTTGTCTGAAAATTATAATAATTTTTTACCTACGATTTTATCAAGATGTGTTATATTTAAATTAAAATCTTTAGAATTTGATGTGGTTTTTGAATATATTAAAAATAATTTGAATATTGACAGCACTGAAGCTTATGTTTTCGCTTCTTATGCTCAGGGGAATATTGGAAAGGCTGTTGAGATGGCGACTTCAGAAAGATTTACGGAAGTTAGGTCTATGGTATTGAAATTTATTGAGGATTTTTATAAAAAAGATTTTATAGATATTTTTTCCGAAGTTTCTGTTTTTGAGGATTTTAAAGAAGATATAAATATGGTTCTTGATATTTTATATCTTTGCTATAGAGATATGATTGTTTTGAAATGTCTTTCAAATGGTTCGGAGATTATTATTCAGAAAGATAAGAAAAAATTGTTTAAGAATATTTTGGAAAATTTTTCATCAGAACATCTTTTTTATGGGGCAGAAGCTGTTTTTTCTGCTAAAAGACGGCTTGCTTTACATTCTAATTTTCAGATGACTATTGAGAACTTACTCTTAAAATTAAAGGAGAAAAGATAAGATGATTGAAATTGTTGGTGTTAGATTTAAAAAGGTTGGAAAAATATATTATTTCGATCCTTGTGGTTTAAATATAGAAAGAGGAACTCCTGTCATTGTTGAAACGGCAAGAGGGATTGAATATGGCACTGTTGAAATAGCAAACAGAGAGGTCGCTGACGAAGGAATTATTCAGCCTTTGAAAAAGGTTATTCGTATTGCTACAGAAGAAGATGGTATTATAAACAAAGAGAATAAGGAAAAAGAAAAAGAATCGTTTGAAATATGTCTTGAGAAAATTAAAAAACACGGTTTGGAAATGAAACTTATTGATGTTGAATTGACATTTGATTTGAATAAAATAATTTTTTATTTTACGGCTGATGGCAGAATCGATTTTCGTGAACTTGTAAAAGAGCTTGCGTCTGTTTTTAGAACTCGTATTGAACTTAGACAGATAGGTGTCAGAGATGAGGCTAAAATTCTTAATGGAATAGGTGTTTGCGGAAGAACTTTGTGTTGTGCCACATTTTTGGGTGACTTTACTCCAGTTTCTATAAAAATGGCAAAAGACCAAAACTTATCGCTTAATCCTACTAAAATTTCGGGAATATGCGGCAGACTTATGTGCTGTCTTAAATATGAGGAAGATACTTATGAGGCGCTTAATAAAAATTTGCCGGAAGAAGGCGATATTATTCATACCGATGCTGGTGATGGAGAGGTATTATCTGTTAATATTTTGGGGCAAACTGTTAGGGCTGCTGTAAGAAAAACTCCTCAGGATACGCCAACGGTTGCGGTATTTGCTGTTAGTGAGGTTAAAATTATAAGTAAAAAAATTGTAAAAGAAGATAAATATGATAAAGATGAAGAATTAAAGGATATTTTGGATTGATGATTAACGATGTTTTTATTAAGGAAAATGAACGTATTGACGATTTGCATAGAAACGGATACTTGATTATTCAAGACCCTGAAAAATTTTGTTTTGGAATTGATGCTGTTTTACTTTCAGGTTTCGCTAATGTAAAAAAAGGTGAAAAAGTAATTGACCTTGGAACAGGAACAGGAGTTATTCCTATTTTGCTTGAGGGCAGATATGGCGGAAAAAACTATTATGGAATTGATATCCAGGCGGAAAGTGTGGAAATGGCAAATAGAAGTGTTGAACTTAATGGTCTTGATGATAAAATTAAAATTGTTGAGTGTGATATTAAAAATGTTTTTCAAAGTTTTAAGCTTTCAGATTTTGACGTTGTTGTTTCAAATCCGCCCTATATGAATTTCGGGGGAGGAATTATTAATAAATTTGATTCGAAAGCAATTGCCAGACACGAGATTTTATGCGGTCTTGAGGATGTTGTTTCTGCCGCGTCAAAGCTTCTTAAATTCGGCGGAAGATTTTATATGATTCATAGACCTCATAGACTTGTGGATATTTTTGTTCTGTTAAGAGAATACAAACTTGAGCCTAAATTTATTAGATTTGTTCACTCTTATTGTGAGAGAGAACCTAATATGGTCTTAATTGAAAGCAGCAGAGGCGGAAAGGCTATGCTTAAAGTTTTGCCTCCTCTTATTATTTATGATAAGTCTGGAAAGTATACAGATGAGATTTATAAAATTTATTATGGAAAATAAATTTTTTGAAATTTTACGGCAATTTTGAAAAAAGTCTAATGATAGGAAGATGTTTTATGAAAGGTACCCTTTTTGTTTGCGGAACACCTATAGGCAATCTTGATGATATTACTTTTAGATGTATTGATACTTTAAAAAACGTTGATTTGATTGCGGCAGAGGATACGAGGCAGACTGTTAAATTATTGAATTATTATAATATAAAAACTTCGCTTACAAGTTATCACGAACATAATAAAGATGTTAAAGGTCCTAAAATTATTAGTGAGCTTAACAGCGGAAAAAATGTTGCTGTTGTGAGTGACGCCGGTATGCCTGGAATTTCTGACCCAGGAGAAGACCTTATTAAATTATGCTATGAAGATGATATAACTGTTACAATTATTCCTGGACCTACGGCTGCTGTTTCTGCCGCTGTGTTGTCTGGAATAGGAGTTAGAAGCTATTGTTTTGAGGGATTTTTACCAAACAATAAAAAACAAAGAAAAAGTATTTTGAGCAGGCTTTCAAAGGAAACAAGAACTATTGTTTTATATGAAGCGCCGCATCACCTTAAAAATACTTTATCAGAGTTATATTCTGTTTTGGGAAACAGAGATACCGCTATTGTTAAAGAACTTACAAAAAAGTATGAAAATGTTAATAGAGGGAAACTTGAGGATATAATTAGATATTATGATGAAAATGAACCTAAAGGAGAATTTGTTGTTGTTATTAAAGGTCTTGATTTAAATGACTTAATGGAAGAAGAAAAAGCGGCTTTTGAAAGTCTTTCTATTGAAGAACATATGGATAGTTATTTAAAAAAGGGGATTGACTTTAAAACCGCTATGAAATATGTGGCAAAAGACAGAGGAGTAGGAAAAAGAGAAATTTATTCATATTTGAATAAAGAAAACAAATTTTATTCTGATTTTAAGGAGTGATTTTGTGAATTTACTTGAGGGCGAAAAAGGACGAACTTATAAAATTAAAAGTATAAATCTTGAACATATTGTTAAAAGAAGGCTTGAAATACTTGGAATGACAGAAAACGTTGACGTGTTTCTTTTAAATAAAAAAAAGAGGGGAGCAGTTATTATTAAAGTTAGGGGAACTAGATTTGCTGTTGGAAAAGAATTTGCTGAAGGCATTGAAATAGGAGGTGATGTTGATGATTAATACTGAAGATACGTTGAATGTTGCTTTTATTGGCAATCCAAATTGCGGTAAAACTACTCTTTTTAATGCTTATACAGGAGCGAATCTTAAAGTCGCGAATTGGCCGGGTGTTACAGTTGAGAAAAAAGAGGGAAAATTTAATTTTCAGGGGAATGAATTTCATCTTGTTGATTTGCCTGGACTTTATTCACTTACTTCTTATACTATGGAGGAAAAACTTTCAAGAAAATATATTTTGAAAGAAGATGTTGATGTTATTGTTGATGTTGCTGACGCGTCTTCTCTTGAAAGAAATCTGTATCTTGTATTGCAGCTTATTGAGCTTGGAAAACCAGTTGTTCTTGCTCTTAATATGATGGATATTGTTGAGGAAAGAGGTATGGAAATTGATTTGCACCGACTTCCTGAAATGCTTGGTATTCCGGTTATTCCTATTTCAGCAAGAAAGAGAACAGGGCTTAATATTCTTATGCACGCTGTTGAGCATCATAAAAATAAGACATTTGATAAAATAGAGCATCATCATAAAAACGGTAATCATATACATAATCATCACGAGGAATTCGCGGTTGTTTACAGTGATGATATTGAGGATAAGATTGACCTTATTATTGAAAGACTTAAGGCTAAATATCCTGATATGAAAAACTACAGATGGTATGCTATTAAGTTTTTGGAAAAAGATGAGGAAATTATTGATTTATATACAGTGAGTCTTGACGATATTGTTGATAAAAACTATGAAATGGAAATTATAAAGCAAAAATATGATTTTATTGAGGAAGTTATATCTGAAGTTTTGGTAAATAAAGATTTGAAAAGCGCTTCTACAGATAAAGTTGATTCTATATTTACCCATAAAATTTGGGGTATTCCTATTTTTTTCGGTATTATGGCGCTTGTTTTCTTTTTTACATTTACTGTTGGAGATTATTTGAAAGGATATATTGAAAGTGCGTTGACAGTATTCTCGGAATTAGTTGCTGTTTTTTTGAATAGTATCGGTGCCAGTGATTTTATTTGTTCGCTTATTACTGATGGTATAATTTCAGGTGTTGGCGGAGTTATTACTTTTTTACCAAATATTTTTATCTTATTTTTGGCGCTTGCTTTTCTTGAGGATAGCGGATATATGTCAAGGGTAGCTTATGTTATGGATGGGATTATGGGAAAGATAGGTCTTTCGGGCAGAGCGTTTATTCCTATGCTTTTAGGGTTTGGATGTACCGTTCCGGCAGTTATGGCTTCTAGGACTCTAGAAAATAGAAAAGACAGACTTAGGACTATACTTGTTACTCCTTTTATGTCGTGCAGTGCCAGATTGCCTATATATGTTTTATTATCAGAAGTTTTTTTCGAGAAGTATGCAATGTTTGCCGCTTACTCTATGTATATTATTGGTCTTGTTATCGCTGTTATTGTTGCTTTGATTTTGAGTAAGATTGATAGAGTGAAAGAAATTAATACGCTGCTTATTGAATTGCCTGAATATAAATCTCCAAATGCCAGAACTATTTTTATTTACGTGTGGGAAAAAGTTAAAGATTATCTTACAAAGGCAGGTACTACTATTTTTGCCGCTTCTGTTATTTTATGGGTTCTTCTCAATTTCGGTACAGAGGGCTTTACAGGAAATATGGAAAACAGCTTTGGGGCGATTGTCGGAAAGTTTCTTGTTCCTGTTATGGCGCCTCTGGGACTTGGTTATTGGCAGGTTATTGTTTCTCTTATTTCCGGTATTGCCGCAAAAGAAGTTGTTGTTTCAAGTATGAGCGTACTTTTTAATATTGACAATATTTCTTCTGTGGAAGGAATGGGTAGATTTTCCGCAATACTGGCAGAGAACGGTTTTACTGCTGTTAATGCTTACTCACTAATGCTTTTTTGCCTATTATATATACCTTGTGCCGCAACGATAGCTACTATAAAAAAAGAAACTGGCTCTTGTAAGTGGGCTTTGTATTCAATTATTTTGCAGTTTGGTTTGGCTTGGTTGGTTTCCTTTTTGTTTTATCAAGCTGCTTTGATTTTATAAACTTTAAAAAAAGATGCTTTAAAATTATTATGAATTTTAAAACATCTTTTTATTTTGAAAATATGAATAAAGTATAGGGGAATTTTTGAATTTAAAAATTTTTTTGAGGAATCACTGTTGATTTAATTGTATTTTGTTAATTAGCAGCCACACTCAAAGCTTTTACATTCAGTTTCACACGCATCTTTTGCGTCTTTTTTATCACATCCGATTACGATATCTGTTAATTTGCAATAATCGGAATTATCGTGATGTCGGCAGGTTTCTACACGACATTTTATTGCCTGACTTCCGGCACAAGACATATTATCACCTCCTATATAATAAAATTGTAGGGAAAACAGATTTAATGATAATATTTTTTAATCAGTTTTCCGTTTACAGCAATTCCAGAATAGATAGAGAAAAGAAAAATTATTTTATTCAATATTTTTAACGCTTTCGGCGTTTAAAAAACAAACCGTCTTTCGCTAAAATTATAATAAAATATTTTTATATTCATACCGGAATTACTGTAGACTGTAAGATATACTTTAATGAAAAGTATGAATATAAAAATTATTTTTATATTCAATTAATTTTCTTACATTTTAAGTATTGCCCTAATTGAAATTTTTATTCGCTTATTTAAAAAATTTTTAGTTCATTTAAGGAAATACCGCATAATTCAAAAAATAAAAATAATTTTTTTGGGGGGATATTATGTTTTTTGCGGATTTTCATTGTGATACGATAACTACCGCAATGAAAAAAAAAGAAGGACTTTTAAAAAACAGTTGTCATATTGACATTAAAAAGTTAAAAAGTTTTAATTTTCCTGTTCAGGTTTTTTCTATTTGGCTGGAAAAAGAAAAACTTCACAATCCATATTTAAATACTATGGAAGCTATACGCTTTTTTAAAAGAGAAGTTTTATTGAACAGCAAAGATATTGAAATAGCTAAAAATTTTTCTGATGTAGAAAATAATATTAAAAACAAAAAAATAAGCGGAATAATTGGAATTGAGGGGTGTGAGGCTTTTGAAGGTAAAGTTGAGAATATTTATGATTTTTTTGAAGCGGGTGTGAGGGTTTTTACACTTACGTGGAATTATGAAAATGAACTTGGCTTTGGTGCTGTTACGGAAAATAAAAGTGGCCTAAAGCCTTTTGGAAAAGAAACTGTTAAAATATTAAACGAGCTAAATGGTATTATTGATGTTTCACACCTTAATGAAAAAGGGTTTTGGGATATTTGTGATATTTCGGAAAGACCTTTTATTGCTAGTCATTCGAACTCAAAAAAAATTTGTGATAATGCGAGAAATTTATCTGATGAGCAAATTATTGAAATTTCAAGGAGAAAAGGGATAATAGGAATAAATTTATATCCATTTTTTCTTATAGAAGATGGTAATTCGGATATTAGCTCAATAATTAAACATATTGATTATATTATAAATATTGCCGGAGAAGACGTTTTAGGAATTGGCTGTGATTTTGATGGTGTAGATGTATTGCCGAGGGGTATTTCAAGTGTTTTGGATATTAATAAAATATATGAGGCTATAGTTTTATGTTTTAATGAAACTATAGCAGATAAAATTATGGGAAATAATTTTACTCGTTTTTTTAGAAATAATATGCTTTAACTTTATGGTAATTCCTGAATGAGTAAATTAATATTAGGAAGATAATTCCTGTAAAATAAAATTTCTTTTCGTCTTGCAAATATTTTTAAAATAGTATAAAATTATACTATAATGTCGGTATGTCAAAAAATAAATTATTAAGACAATCGTACATATATAAATAGTATTTGAGGCGGTGATTGAAATGAATTTATCAAAAAGGGCTTTACAGATAAAACCATCCGAAACATTAAGTATACTTGAAATTGCTAATAAGATGAATGATGATGGGGAAGATGTTATTATTTTTAGTTCAGGAGAAACTGATTTTGATACGCCGTATTCTGTTAAAGCTGCTGCAGTTAAGGCTATAAATGATAATTTTACAAGGTATACGCCTGGAGCTGGTATTGAAGAATTGAGAAAAGCTATTTGCTATAAGCTTAAATCAGATAATAATCTTTTATATGATTATGAACAGATTGTTGTTTCAAATGGAAGTAAACAAGCTTTAATGAATACTTTTTTTGCTATATTGAATCCTGGTGAGGAAGTTATTATTCCTTCGCCGTATTGGGTGAGTTATCCTGAAATTGTTAAGCTTGCCGGAGGTTTGCCTGTTATTGTTAAAACTAAAAAAGAAAATTGTTTTAAGGTTACAAGAGAGCAGCTTGAAGACGTGTTTTCTGATAGAACAAAAGCGATTATTTTGAATACGCCAAATAATCCGTCAGGAATGGTTTATTCTTTGCAGGAACTTCAGATGATTGCTGATTTTGCTGATGAACACGATATATTTGTAATTTCTGATGAATTATATGAAAAATTTACATATAGTAGTAAACTAAATCATATCAGCATTGCTTCTTTAGGAGAAAGTATATATAAACGTACAATAGTTATAAATGGGCTTTCAAAAAGTTATGCAATGACAGGCTGGAGAGTTGGTTATAGTGCTTCAGACAAGTCTATTGCTGAAGTTATTTCAAACATACAAAGTCATAGTACATCAAATATTAATTCCATTGCCCAGAAAGCAGCTGTGGAGGCTTTAAGCAGCTGTGAAGAAAACGTTTCGGAAATGGTTAATCAATTTAAACGAAGGAGAGATTATATCGCTCAAAGAATTTCGGACATTCCTTTTTTAAGTTCTTTAATTCCAAAAGGTGCTTTTTATCTTTTTGTTGATATTTCTAAAATGTGCGGCAGCAACGTTTTTGAAACTAAAATTAATAATGCTGGTGATGTAGCGAAAATTTTGCTTGATAAGTATAAAGTTGCGGTTGTTCCATGTGATTCCTTTGGTTTTGAAAATTATATACGACTATCCTACGCTATTTCTATGGAAGATATTGTTAAGGGAATTGACAGAATAGAAAAATTTGTTAAGGAAAATTTTTGATGTTTATAAAGGTGATTTTTAATGGATTCTAAAAAGGTTCTTATAGAAGATGCCGTAAACAATATGATTCTTGCCAAAAATGTTATTACAAAAGGCGGTACAATTATTTATGTTAAAGGTCATTTATTATCTGACGGCGATATTGACAGACTGAAAAATAATTTTATTGAATATATTTATGTTTATGAACAAATTGACGCTAATCCTTTTGATGTTGAAGATGGTTATGATTTTGAGGAAGAATGCAAAAAGTCTGTTGCTGAAAGGGCTGAATTTAAAGAATTTGTTAAAAATTATAACAATTGTATTGATGAGATAAAGGACAGTTTTAAAGGTGTGATGAAAGGGAAAGATTTGGTTGTTTCTGATTTGTATAGCAGTGCTACCAATATTTTAAGTGAAGTTCGATGTAAAAGTGATGTTGTTAATTATAT
>CAOJPS010000011.1 GCA_948441255.1 uncultured Eubacteriaceae bacterium
TCTCAAGTTTAGTCTTTTTACAAGTTCTCTACTAATATAAGGAAATACCGACAAATTAAAAAATAAAAATAATTTTAGGAGAAATTATATGGAAACAGTTGTGGTAATTATGCAAAAAGACGCTAAAACAGGTTTTCTTGACAAAGAATTGGCAAGCCTCACAATATCTGAAAATGAGGAACTGATAGTAAACCTATTTGTTTTAGAAGATATAGAAACAAAAAAATTAAAAACTCACATAAAGCTATCCACCGAAAGAGATGTGGAAGACTGGGAATATTCGGCAATATTTGATTATTATGACACGGATATTTTCAAAGAATACGCTGAAAGCGCCATTGAGGAAGAAAACTATTACAATCCAGCCTGGGAAATTATTTTTAATTATAAGGATAATATAGACGAACTTGAGGAAATAATAATAAAAATATTAAGCATTCATAGAAATGAGCTTAATGAGGTTTACGAAATAATAAAAGACAAGGAAAGTGAGTATAATGAAAAGAAATAACAAAAACGCCGTATTATTCCTATCCCTCTCTATACTTTTTGGTATGTTAAGCGGCTGTGCCGATTCACAAAATCCAGATGTTACTCAAACTGAAATACAAGAAACCGAAGCCCTCCCCGAACCCGATACCGAAACGAATATATCCCACAGCGCTCCTTTAGAGGCAACTGAAGACCTTTACGGAAAACTAAATAATATAACATACGCTTGCGAAAGATATTACGCCAAAACAAAAGACAGCAAAGAATTTTACACGTGGGCAGGAATTCTCTCAACAATAGATTCCGAGGGAACTCAAAAAGAAATCACCCCCCAAACGCTTTTAGACCTTGGCTACTTAAATGAGGAAAACTTTGTTCCCGAAGCTTTCAGCTTATATATGAAACCCAGGGATATATATGGCGATTCCCCAAAAACAGGACTTGAAATATTCACCGTCGTAGAAACAACAGAAGGGTATATGATATGCGGAAACGGCTATGAGAAAAAACTCATACCTTCCGAGGACTTCAGAAAAATAATTTTAAATTATAATCCCGATAACGGAAAATTAACAAACCCCGAAACAAACGGAACTCTCTATAACAGTCTTTTAATGGCAATAGCGGCTGATAGAAAAGACCATCCAGCGGAATCCAGCACTGTTCCCAATTATATAGTAAGATATGTTTCCGCCAATGACCTATACGCCGTTGTAATACTGTCAGGCAGTGATGATGTAACCGATATAACAGAATACCTTCTCAAAAAAGAAAATGATAGTTGGAGTGTAGTAAAAAAAGCCCTCGAAAACGAGGAAAATATAAAGCTCACACTAAATAAGGAATACCCCAATTTCGACCAGGGCCTTCTTCCTCCCTATACACTGTATGAATACCGAAAACAGGTTATGACAACTGAACATTACACAAACATTCTTGAAATATTAAAAAATCAAAACACAATTGATAAATCAGACACAGTGACATATTGCTGCGGAACTCCAAACGTTCTTTATTTTGAGTTTTCCTCCGGCAAAAAAATCGCCGGTGGGGCGTCAAAAGACGGAAAATTCAGCTGCAACTTTGTTGAAACATATGAAGACGCCATAAAAGAACTTGCCCGTTTTGGACAGCCAGTTCCCGCTTTCATATTAAAATACAACCATTAGGGAAACACCGCATAAGTTTCAAAACAGAAGTCCATTAAACGGCAAAACGGGGTGTGAAAAATTTTTCACACCCCGTTTTTTCATTCCGTTCTAAGCATATTTTCAATAAAAATACCATATCCCTTAGATGGTTCTCTCACAAACACGTGAGTAACAGCGCCAATAAGCTTGCCATTCTGAATAATAGGACTTCCGCTCATTCCTTGTACAATTCCGTTTGTTTTCTCAAGCAATCTTTTGTCTACAATTCTCAGAACCATACTTTTTGAGCTATCCCTATTATATCTGTTCACACTTTCAATATAAATCTCAAACTTTTCAACTTTATCCCCCTCAACATTCGATAAAATATAAGCCTTTCCCTCCATAACCTCGCCTTGCAGAGCGACAGGCATTTCCTCGCCATAATAAAAATCTTTGTCACAAACGCCAAAAATACCGTGTTCGCTGTTTTGTTCAATTTTTCCGACCACTTTGTTCTTGTCAATATCTCCAAGAAGCTCCCCGGGAATACCCGACTCACCCTTTTTAACAGATGAAACCTCTGATTTCATAATATCTCCTGATTTAACTTTCATAATCTGTTTTGTGTCAACGTCGACAATTCCGTGACCCAAAGCCGCGAATCTCCCCGTTTCCTTGTCAATATAGGTCAGCGTTCCTATTCCTTGAGTGCTGTCCCTCACCCATATTCCAATTTTTCTTTTGCCAGTTTCCTTATCGCTTACAGGAATAATATCAGAGAAAAAAGGCTTTTCATCTCTTTTTCCTTCCAAACGTACAGCTCCCTCAGAATTTTCAACGACAGAAATAAGGGTTTCTTTGTCGGTAAGTTCTTTGCCGTTAGCTTTAAGCAAAACATCACCCGAAACAAGCTTTCCATCACAAGGAACCAATTCATCACCATCAGAATTCTCAACCTCGCCAAGTCCAAGAACAATAACACCGTCAGTATCAATTCTCACTCCAACAGTTTTTCCACAGGGTATAACCCTTGTATGAGGCAAAACAGACACCTTAACATCTTTCATAGGAATACCCATAAATGACAGCTTCATATCCATTGTGCAGACACTGTCAGACCAAACATATAAAGGTTTATCCAAATCAACCGAAACCGATTCTGTAAGTTCCATTTTATTTATGTTTACAACAGCCTTATCACCTTTGGAAATTGTGGCGGCAACAGGAACATTAAAGTCAAAACTATGCTCTTTTCCCGCTATAACGTGGATTTCATCAGGAAACATCATAAAATCAAGAATTCCCTTGCCCAAAACAGTGGAAAAAACAACAGCGATAAAAAAAACATAAAACTTTCCAGACCTAAGCAGTCCATAAAAAAAACGCATAACAGTCACATCCTAAAAGTAAATACCGGTATTATAAGAACTTCAGCAATACAGCATAATTATGATTTCACAATTTTAACTATTTTATCAAATTATGCCCCATTGCCTTAAAAAAGTTCCTACACCAATAATTTTACCTTTCAAAGCGACTGTTATACGTTTAAATATCTGTAAAAAGCTTGTCTATATAGACGGTGATTATAGTCACACGCAAGCGTGCCGGCTTTTTCGACACACTGTATATAAAAATTATTTTATATTTTCAGCAAATTCAGCGCCATACTCAAAACATTTTTCAAGTTCATCTTCTGATGGTTTAAAACTTATTTTCAAACTGCCGGCAGGCATTTTAAATTTAAGCTGTTCAAATCTGCCTTCCATATTAGGAACAGCCTCTCCGCTCCAGCCAAAAGAGCCAAAAGCTCCAGCCAAAAGACCCTTGTGTATTGTAGCGTTAAGACCGGTAAGTATATCCCAAACAGGAGGAAGAGCGTCATTCACAAGAGTTGGAGAACCCAAAAGCAAGCCTTTAGCGGAATAAATCTCATTCATAACCTCGCCCTTATCAGCCGTCTCAAGGTCAAACAAAACAGCGTCAATTCCTTTAGATTTAATGCCCTCAACAATTTTAAGAGCCATTTTTTTAGTATACCCATAAGCAGAAACAAAACCCACAACAACTTTATTTTGTTTTTCGACAAAAGACCATTCTCTGTAAAGGTCAACATATTTTTTAATATCTTTTCTCAAAACAGGTCCGTGACCCGGGCAAATAACATCTATATCAAGCTCATTAACTCTGTCAAGAGCCTTAACAACATACTCTTTAAAAGGTCCCATAATACAGTCAAAATAATATTTATAAGAATCGAGAAAATCACCGTCAATTAAATCATTAAAAACCTTTTCATCAGCATAGTGACAGCCAAAAGAATCACAGGTAAACAATACTTTATCCTCAACCAAATAAGTATACATAGAATCAGGCCAATGGAGAAAAGGAAGCCAGTTAAACTCAAGAGTTTTTCCTCCCAAATCCAAAGTATCGCCGTTTTTCACAACCAGGCTTTTAAATTCTCTGTTAGTGATTTGTTTAAGGAAATTAATCGCGGTAACCGTACCCACCACGGTAATATCAGGATTAACTTCCAGCATTTTCTCAACAGCGCCGGAATGGTCAGGCTCCGTATGGTCAACAATAAGATAATCAATATCAGAAGGATTTACAACATTTTTCACTCTCTCAAGATACTCATCAAAAAAAGATTCTTTCACAGCCTCAACAACAGCCGTTTTTTCAGAGCCTTTAATAATATAAGAGTTGTACGTCGTACCATATTCTGTACGCATAATAACGTCAAAAGTACGAATATCAAAATCCAACGCTCCAACCCAAAAAATATCATCTTTAACATTTAAAGCTTTAAACATTTTTACGCCTCCATAAATTATTTTAAAAAAAACGCACAAAATAACACAACTATATCAATTAGTAAAATCTCCAGCGCGGAATAACAAAAGAATTACCAGCATATCAAATATTCTTCTATTACCGCAATATATATTATAACCCAGCAAAAAAATTTGTCAATACAAAAACTTTAGCCAACAATGGAAATCCATTTTTTAAAATATTTAGGTCCCGTTCCACAATTTTAATTTTTAAATGCTTTTCCAAATAAAATTTGAATATCGCTATATTTTTGTTGTTTTATTCTCTTTGTTGATGTATAATAATTATATGGAAATCTTTGCTCTGTACTAATCCCAATTTAAATATTTGACAAAACGATATAAAATGATTTTTTAAAGTTAAAATTTCCGTTATCGTGTCATTTTTCAAGAAAAATAACACTATCACTTCAATTTTTTTAAAAAATTATTTTTATTTTTGAATTTGTCGGTGTTTCCATAAATAAGATTAGTATTTCAAGGAAACCGTTTGACATTGTCAAAATTTAATCAATGTTTTCCCTGTATTACAGCAATTCCCAAGAACAGTTAAAATAAGGAAATTGCTGTAAAGATTAAAAATTTTATGAAAGGTGTGAAACTATGTTAAAAAAGTTAATAAGTTATTTGTTAGCCGCTTCTATGTTTCTTGGAGTAAACGCGTCTTCTGTTTTTGCCTCAGAAGAAAGCACGAAAGTTTCCGCGCCAAGACAGATGGAATATTTGTCAAGAGGCGCTGTCGGCGCTTACATAGATGGAAATGTCTATCTAAGCTGGCGTCTTTTAGGAACAGAACCTATGAGCACAACATTCAATATCTACTGCAACAATGAAAAAATCGCCTCAGACGTTGACAACACCAATTATACTCATATAGGTGGAAACACTTATAACATCTATCAGATAGCGCCCGTAATCGACGGAGTTGAACAGGCTCGCTCAAACGATGTCACAATATTGTAGGGCCATAGAGACAGCGCTTGGAAAAATTCCCCTTACGCCTATTTTGACGTTCCAATCAATCCTCCAAAGGCGGACGCCAACTGTAAATATTATGACGCCAACGACGCTTCCGTAAGAGATATTGACAATGACGGGGAATATGAGATTATTTTAAAATGGAACCCAGAAAACGCCAAAGACAATTCTCAGTCAGGAAAGACAGGAAATGTATATATTGACGCTTACGAAATGGACGGAACTTTCTTATGGAGAATAGATTTAGGCAGAAATATCAGAGCCGGAGCCCATTACACTCAATATATAGTCTATGACTTTGACGGCGACGGAAAAGCCGAGCTTGCCACAAAAACAGCTCCCGGCTCAAAGGACGGAAAAGGAAACTATGTAACCGCCGTGGGAAATACAGACACAATTAAAAACGCTGACAACTCGAAAGAATACATATATACGGGAAGCGGAAAAGCCAACGGACATATTCTTGACGGTCCCGAATATTTAACAATATTTAATGGTATGACAGGCGAAGCGATGCAAACTATAGACTATATTCCTCAAAGAGGAAACGTAAGTTCCTGGGGTGACAGCTACGGAAACCGTGCCGACAGAATGCTTGCCGGAGTAGCCTATTTAGACGGGGTTCACCCAAGTCTTATAATGTGCCGCGGATATTACACAAGGTCAGTTGTAGCCGCTTTCAACTGGGACGGCAAAGAACTCAAAGAAGTATGGACTCTCGATTCCGGAACTGACAAAAAACACCCATTCTTCGGACAAGGCAATCACCAGATTTCAGTAGCCGACCTTGACAATGATGGAAAAGATGAAATTATATACGGTTCAGCCGCTATTGATGATGACGGCTCGGTACTTCACTCAAAAGGCTGGGGTCACGGCGACGCTCTGCACGTTTCCGATTTCAACAATGACGGAGAACAAGAAATATTCAGTGTTTTGGAGGACTCTCCAAACTGGGGAACCGCGCTTAGAAAAGCTGACGGAACAGAAGTTTTCCACACAAACGCCAAAGCCGATACAGGACGAGGAATAATGGCGGTTATAAGCGAAAAACTTGGCGCTTTAGGCTGGAGCAGTGAGGGAACTTATATAGATGAAGCCGATGGAAAGAAAAAATACTTCGCTTTCGATATGCAGGGAAAAAGAGTAAACTTTCCTGGAAACCAAAGCAGCGCTCCAAACTTTGCAATATATTGGGACGGTGACCTTCTCCGAGAGCTTGCTGATGGAAGTAAAATTATAAAATGGAATGACACCACAAATACATTTGACAGATTGTGGACAATTACAAACAACAATCCTGTAGGAACAAACAACACTACCAAAAATAACCCTTGTCTGCAAGCCGACTTATTTGGTGACTGGCGTGAGGAGATAATATTAAGACACGCTGATAACAGCGCTTTAAGAATATTCACCTCAATCACACCCACCGATTACAAAATACCGACGCTTATGCACGACAGTCAGTACAGATGTGCCATAGCTTGGCAAAATGTAGCGTATAATCAGCCGCCTCATCAGAGTTTTTATATAGGACCTGACAAAACAGAGTATACACAGCCAAATATTGTACCCGCCTCAAAAAATAAAGCGGCATTCACAATAACAGACACTTCCGGCAACCCTGTTTCAGGCGCCAAAATAGAAATTGACGAAAGCATAACAGCAGTCACAAATTCAGAAGGCAAAGCCGAAACGCCAATTCTTGCCGGCACTCACAAATATACTGTTAAATGCGTAGGCTATGAGCCAGCAATCGAAAATGAGTTTACTGTTAATGAAAATGACGAAATAACAAATGTATCAAAAAGTCTGACGGCAAAAACTCATTGTGACATTACAATTTCAGTAAAAACTTCTGACGGAAAAGAATTAAAGCCCGATGAGAAATTAACATCAATTCCGGCTCAAACCGGTTTTGTCCTTGAGGAAAGCTATAAAGAGGATATCACCGCCGAAGACGGAACAGTTTATGAATATAATCCAAACCTTTCAAGCGTCACTTCATTCAAATTAGTGGACGATACAGAAGTAAATCTTGTTTTTGTCGAAAAAACTCTTCCCGGCAAATACGGCACAGAATACTTCAGAACAAACTTCTCCAGCGACGGTTTTTTAAAAACTTCTGAAAAACACGGATACACAGCAGGAGACCCGGTCGGTTTCGGAGTAAACGGCGGAGTTAAATACGGCACATACTCAATCGGCGACAATACTGTAACAGTAAAACTTCCCGAAGGTATAAGCGGAAAATTCATAGCCGAATTTGATATGTCTTTCAACTCCTCAGAGGGGGCGCTTGGAGGAACAGTATTCGGAATAACCCCAAAAAGCGGAAATAAAGTCGGTCCAACAATCGGAGTAAGGTTAAACGGAAGTCTTAATCCAACTTTCGCCACATTTGCGGGAACCGGAAGCACTCAGACAAAAATTGGAAGCGCCAGCGAAAAGAATAAGATGTACAGATATCTTATAGAATACGATGGAGAAAAACTTTACCTCACTGTAGGCGATATAGCCACAGGAGAAATTGTTCAGCCAAAACTTGAAGCTGCAGGCGGACGAAATATAACTCTCGGCACAGATAAAATAGACAGCTTTATGTTCAACAGAACCGGCTCCAGAGCAAGCGGCTCAAATCCTTCCACAGATGTCGGAAACGCTAACATAAGCATTGGAGATTTCAGGGTATACAGCATTTCCTCTCCAAATAACTTCGAGTGGGAAACAAACAGCACTGTAACGGCAAATATACCATCAGAAACAAAACTTGCTCCCACTTCCTACAATTTCTCAACAGGAATAGGGGCATACAAAATAAACGTTGACGGAAATATCACATATTCTCTCACAAAAGCCGATGGAACAGCCGTTCCTGCCGAAAGCGGAGTAACAATTGACGAAAACGGAACATTAACAATAAGTGAAACGGCGGCAAAAGATAATTATAAAGTTAAATGCGAATACAACGGCACAGTTGTAAGAGAATATAACATAACCGCAATCAAGCACAAAGTGGTTGATATATACAACTCAGCGTCTGATACCGCTGGAACCCTTTTAAAAGACGAGGGAAAAGAAGACGCGAAACTTTCCTATTCTAAAGGGGAATGGACGTTTACACAAAATAGTACAACAGGCGGAAGCAGAGAATTTTATGGTAATTTCTTCCCAACCACCAGCGGAGAAGCGACATTTGGATTTACATTCAAAACCGGCGGTACTAAAGACGCCAATGAGCAATGGAATTGGGCTGGCCGTGAATACGATTTTGACATTCAGCTTCTTGACGCTGACTATAACGGTGAAAACCCCGAGGACCACGTTGTTTTAGGTTTCTCACAGGAAAAAACCGCTGATAACACTCAAGAGGTTCAATATTATACAAAATCTTCCGAAAAAGCATATGTTAATAACGACTCAAATGTTACTGGTACTATTGCCAAAGCATTTACCGCAAGAAGCTCCACAACTTGGAATGTCACTGTTAAATTTAATTTTGACAGCAACACAGTATCATTTGACTTTATGGACGAAACCAGCACAGGCGGCTTCCGATACGAGAACATTCCAACCAACGGCGGCTTCAAAACATTAAGAATTGTTTCAAACGGCGACGCCAAAGTTGACTGGAAACCTAAAATCAGCAATATAACATACACAAAACTCGCTTATGAGCCAACTTCCATAACTTCCGACACAATTAATCTCCGCTCAGGCAAAAACTCAATTTCCTTAGACTTTGACAAACCTTATGACGGAGGCGCTCCGGTTACATATAAAGCCTCTCTCATAGACCCGGAAAGCGGAAATACATCTTATGAAAAAGAAACAACAGAACTTCCTATTGTATTTGAAAATGTTCCCGCTGGAGAATATAAATTTAACGTAAAAGTAATTTCCGGCAATATAATCAGCACAAACGAGGAAGTTTTAGCAGGTCCGTTTACAGTTACAGTTTCAGACAAAATTCCTGTTGAAATACAGGTTGAAAACGATTCTGTCACAGACAGCAGTTTAAATCTAACAGCTAAAGTCACAACAACCGTGGGCGAACAGAAAGGCGTTGTATACGCTGCCCTCTATGACTCTGACGGAAACATAATAAGCAGTGATTCCAAAGAGAAAAATTTTGCCGACGGCGAAAACACAGCTGATTTCAGCTTAGACACAAAAGGCAAGTCAAACATTGTTTTAAAAATATTTGTATGGGACAGTGCCGAGGGAATGAAACCTCTCTACAGCACTCCAGCGTTCACAAAAACTTATAAATAAAATAATTGTTTCATACAGTCAGCTTGTTCATTTTTCAAGCTGACTGTATAATATAAACTAGGAGGTAATTATTATGAAATCAATCAAAAGATTTATAGCGGTTATAACTATGGGAACTATGATTTTTTCTCATACGGTTCTGGCTGATAACAGCGGTTCCCCTTCCGTGGCAAATGCCGGGGAAAATACCGTTTATCTAAACGACTATGAAGCGATGAAAATATTTAATGATTATATCGAAAAAAGCTCCGCTATAAAATCCATAACAATGGATTTAGACGGCACTGTAGCCGTAAATATCAATTCCGGAGATGAAAGCCATAACGTCGGCACAAATATATCAGGCAATATAAAAGGAATATTAAATCCCGAAAATCCTGCCGATATGACTATGGCGGTAGATATGAATATGAGAGTAAACACCGACAATCTCATAAACACCGACGGCGCTTTAGAATATATGGATATACCCTATTCAATGTATTACAAAGACGGATATATGTACACCGATATGATGGGAAATAAAATAAAAATACAAATACCTCTTGAAGAGGCTATCAACGAAATAAACGAGATGCAAACAGGTATTGGTTTTGGTATGAACAGCGTCAATATTCAAGGTTTAACCTCCCAGTTCACTGAAAACTGCATCACCGATTTAAAAATTCAATCTCTTTCTGATGGAACAAAAAAAATGACCTATAGTATGGATATGGATAAAACTCTAGATTTTATAACAAGCGGACTTACTGGCATTGACGCGGCAAACTCTCTTGAAAGCTTAAAAAATCTCATTTCTTTTGGAAAAGTAAACGCTTCCATAATTCTTGACAGCACAAACTATCCTTTAAAAGAAACAATAAGCTACACTATGACTTTCAATATGGATGAAAACACAAAAATGACCTCTGATATTGTTTTAAATTCCAACATATCAAATATAAACAACACACAAGTAACATTTCCTGATTTAAGCGAATATCCTGACGTAAACGCCTATGCGGAAGGAATCACCAACAATTCTTCCGAATACGCCGAAGCAATAGGAATTATTGGTTCAGCTGACGGTCCCACAAGCGTATACAATACATATTAAACCTTGGGCTTTCAGCCCAAACCCAACTTCTTTCTTTCAAGAAAGAAGCAAAGAAATTTTACACGAAACTACGTTTCGCTGTTAAAAAAATCGCGGCAGTTGTTTGCCGCGATTTTTTTTAGCAAAGCGTACGCTTTGCATTATGGGGCAAGGGACTAGTCCCTTGCAGGGTGTGGGACAGCGTCCCACGGTTTTAACCCAGTGCAATAAGAACTGTCCCAAACTCACATTATCTAATCTCCATAGGAACTGTCAAAGCCCCTCTATTAGGAGCGATTATTTCAGCGGTTTCCCCGGCGAGATTGCCGTTAGGCAAAACCTGGTTTTCTCCGTCGACAGGCTGCGTCAGAACATATATAAAACCAAGCGCTTTTGCCGCTCTCGCTCTTGTAACCTCTGTTTTAGGCTCAAAATTTTCACCGTTTGAAGCTGAACCTCTCGCGACAGTAGTATCCGCTCTCATAAGTCCAAGGTTATAAACCTCTTTAGCTTTTCCATATAAGGCTTTGTTAATAGTATCAATATCCTTAACAGCGTCCCAGCCTCTCAAAGGATAATAAACATTGCCCTCATAAACAATATTAGGGTCATAATTAGGAGAATCAGGACTCACCATAGCGCCATTATATTTTGTCATATAATCAGGTTTATTCCAGCTTCCATCGCTTCCTTTTCCAAATTTAAGCAAATAAGCGTCATACAAAACCGCCGCCATAGCCTCACGAGTTAATGGGGCGTCACTTGCTATAAGTGTAGTTTCAACAAGAGTTGGTTCAGGATTTGCCAAAAACTCCGCGGAAACAGTAGTATTGCCACTGACAGTAAATGTATATTCCTTTTCACCCTTTTTAGTGACTTTTTCACCATTAACAATAATTGAATTAAGTATCCACTGAGCGTTTTCTCTTTCAGCAACCACTTTCACTTTAGTTCCGTTATTAACAGAAAGAGATTCTGTACTCGTTTCCTGCTCGGTAGTAAACTGAACACCAAACAGTCTTCCTGTACCGCCGTTAGTATAAATTTCATATTCCTTACCGCTTTCAACAGTAAATTCTACGCCTGCATAAACATTCCCCTTACTACCTGCTGTTGTCGTTCCATTCATATATTTTTGCTCTGATTTAGAATCCGTTTTGTTTTCGCACGTAACAAGCTTAGCGCCATCGTGTCTTAAATAAACTATAACTTTTCCGCTTTCTTTAGCGTTATAAACAATATGCTTAGTCAAATCATCGTTTCTTATCTCAATATAACCAGTCGAAATAGCTTTATTGTCAGCAAAAACCCCGCCGCTGTCGTTTTTATTTACAATAGTTTCCGGAGCGGTTAATTTGAAATAACTATTGTCAGAAATCTCCATCTTAGAAGTAACTCCGCCATTTACAATATCAACAGTTTCATTAGCGTAATCACTTTCATTATAAATAGTAACCTTACCGCCCTCATTTTGAGTAACACTAACAGTAAATTCACCATTTGCCGCCAAAGCGACATCGTCAGCTTTGGTTTCAGCGTTTTCCGCCGCCGTGCCTGGAACTTCAAATGCCTTGCACAAAGGCTTCATACTTTCCAGAGAATCCCACACATACACCGTATCGGCTGCAATTCCCTCCAAAGTAACAACTTTCCCCGAAACATCAGCTTTTTTCATACTTTCCACTTTTTTGCCATTATGTTTAACGGCAACAACAATTCCGCTTTCAATATTTTTCAAAGTAACAACCGTATTACCGCCGGAAATCTCAACATTTGAGATTGAAGCGTCATCAGTAGTTTCACCGCCAATTTCCGTTGCGCCGCTTGCTTTAAGTTCAGCATAAGTTTTTGTATAGCTGGTCAATGAATTTTCAGCAAGACCAAAAGCCTTTTCAACACTTCTCGCAAATTCTCCAACAGATATTGTATTTACAGGCAAAAATTTATTATCATTACCTTTTTTCATAATTCCAAGGCTAAGAACCTTTTCAATAGAATTTCTGTAATAATAATTATCTTTAGGCTGTTTTTCAGCCCCCGGAATAATTCCCACAGCGCTGACGTCAGAAGCCATTTCAGGGAACACTTTAGACCAATCTCCGGTTTTAACGGAATCGCTCACGTCTTTTTTAACATATCCGATAAGTTCGCTCATAATAGCCTTATCTTTATATGTATCAGTCTGAGCAACTGACTGGTCATATATGCTCTGAAGCATAATACGGCACCATTGTCTTGAAGCGGACTCCTTAAAATGAGTACCGTCGCTTTTTCCGCCGTTAGCGGTACTTCCGCCATAACCGCCGGGCAGTTCTCCGGCCTCATTCTGATTCCATATAGCCCTAACTTCCTCACCGTCAATAGAACTAAGATAATCCTTAGCGCCGTCATAAAGTTCAATCAATCCTATATCCTCGCTTGTAGCGGCTTTTATTCTCATACTTCCGGTAGAATCAGGGTTAAATCCATTAGGCTTGTTTTCATTCTCACTCCATTTTCCTGTACCTCCGTTTACCCTGGGCATAGGAGTAACCAAAACAGGAGTCATACCTCTCGCCCTAATGGCGTCAACATACATATCAAGCCATCTGTTATACAAAGCGGTACCTTTAGCAAGGGTATCCATCTGAGTACCTCTTCCGAAACGTATTTCTTTATCGTCAGTGGCTGAAGTTTCATCATTATGAGCGGAATGTATAAATACAAAATCACCCTCTTTTCCTTTCATAAGGACTTCGTCAAATCTTCCGTTATTATAGTTGTTTTTCATAGAGTGACCGCCCATAGAATAATTTATGACATTCACTTTGTCCGTATCAAAATAATCAACAAGAGTCTGACCCCAGCCGTTTAAAACTTCTTGAAAAGTATAACTTTTCTGCGTGGAATCACCAAGAATATGAATAGTTGGCTTTCCCTCTTTAGCGTTTACGGGAATAGACGTAACCTTAATTGATTTAACGCCGACAGTCTGAGGTTTAGCTGTCGTAGCGAGAGTTTTAGGCTCAATTTCTATTTCAATAAAACTTTCGCCCGTAGCGAAATCATAAGACCATTTAGAGCCTTCCCATTTAGCCGAAGCTGTTCTTTCCACCAGTTTGGCGTCGTCCCAAAAGCCCGTCATTGTAAGTCTGTCAGCATTCATTCCCGTGAGAGCGATTTGAGTATCATCTTTTGTTCCAATAACCTCAACCTCAATTTTATAAGCTCCCGGCGCACCCGTATCAACCCTATAAATCAAACCGCCATAATTATAGTTATCTTTTCCCTTATTAATAAGGTATTCCCCATTGCTTTCAGTAACCTCAGCACCATTAGCTGAAGAAATAGCAATTTTAGACGTATCAGAAACTTTTCTTTCAAGTCCGTCAGGCATAATAGCGCTTGAAGCGGAAACAAATCCCTGTCCATTTTCCTTGCTGTAAACCGGGACCTCATTCATAGTTGTAAAATCAACATCAACTGCCATTTCTTTTACCTCGTTTAAATAAACACCGTTATCGGCAAAAACAAAAGCCGTATGTACAGGCATAGTAAACGTCGTCACAAACGCCAGTGACAAAGCGGCAATTTTTTTAAACTTCATCAACATTCATCTCCTTTAAAAAAATAAAAACTTCTTCTACTTTTAGAAACACCTCATAATTCAAAAAATTATTTTTAATATCCTTTGTGCGGTGTTTCTTTTTCATTATACAACAAAAAAATAAATTTTCATAGTCCCAAAATAAAAAAAACCTCAAGGTCAACACCTCAAGGTTCTATAGTCAATCAACTTAGAAAATGAAAAAGTTCGGCGGTCAAAAATCATTTTCGCTGTGTTATCGTCGGTCGGCATAGGCTTTGGGGCTATGCTCTCCCTCCGCTGCCTTGCGAAAATAATTTTTGTCTCGTCTCCTTTTTTCCATTTTCAAGTTGATTGACTATAAAAAACGCCGCTGTTTTATTTTTGAACCGGGAATAAAAACCCTTCTCCCTCAAGAGCTCTTCTAAGAATAAATCCAACCTGAGCGGCTGTCAGTTCACCGTCACCAGTAACATCACATCTTTCAAGGAATTTTTCTTTTCCCTTAATTTCCTCATCTAAAACACCATTTTTGTTAAGAACAAATCTCAGAAGAATAGAAGCGTCATTTGTATCAATTTTAAAATCTCCGTTTACATCTCCGAGAATTTCCGATACTTTATCATCATCATTGTTATCATCATCACCGTCAAACTCACCGCCTAGGTGGTCAGAATCTTTAATTTCAGAGATATTAGAGCCTCCTATACGCACAAGATATTTTTCCCCGTTTTCGGTATTGCCCTTAAAATCAAAAGAAAAAACTCCATCCGCCAAAACAACGTCTTCTTTTTCTTTCTGTCCAATATAAACAGCGTCAGCGATAGTATATTCTCCCGACTCCTTATACTTCAAAACAACAGCGGTATATCTTTGAAAATTTGACGGCTCTTTAATTTTTCCCTCAACAGAAATAACACCCGTATCACCAATTTCCACTTTCGTCAATAAAATCTGTGTAGCGGCAAAAGCGCTTGTATATATACACGTAAGCGTAAATATAAAAATCAGACAAAGAGCGATTTTTTTCATAAACATTCCTCCCTTATGCAATATTGAGGTAAAACGCCCCAAAAGGGGCGTCCCTCATAAAAATTATTTTGTATATTCCACAATCACGGCATAAACTCCTTTATTAGCGCCGCCGCCCCAAGTATATACCGGTTTGGTCATATCAGTAATTTCAGCCGTAAGCGCCTTAACAGTAGCAGTACCATCATTTGTAACTTTAGCCAGCTGCTTTCCGTCCTGATAAATATACTGCTCACGTTCTCCGCCTACTAAATTCACCAATACAGTAACCTTGCATTTTGAGTATCCAGAAAACGGCATAAAGTAAAGACATTTTTTATCCATACCTCCGGCGTTTGACTGAACGCCTCTAGTAAGAGGAATAACTTCCGTTGAACCGTCAAGCTTTGTATATGTGTAGCTTTTATCAGTTACATTATTGTTTGTTGAGAATCCCCCAAAACCGTTAAGACCGTCCACAGCCGGAAGCGCTTCTCCCTCCAGAGAGTCAAACCAGCCGTCAAATCTCGAGTCACCAAGATTATAAACTATAAATGACGGACGTTCCTTTTCAACATACATATGTTCCACTTTTTGTGAATAAGGAATCATTTTCTCAAAGGTATTCCAAATATGAATCTCAATTTTCTCTCCATTAGCGAAAGTATCATTTATTTTATATTTTCCGCTGTCTTTAAGTTCAGTTTTAGAAGTTCTCAATATTTTGCCGTTATCGTCAATAACTGTGGCTATAAGAGTTCCGGCAGGCACATAAGCGTCGCCGTTATATTTAACAGTAACCTCAACCTCATTATAGAGAGTATCCTCAATTTTTGTTATCTCATAATAATCGGTGCCGTCAGGAGGAATAACCTTAATTGACTTCATTTTAGCGAGAGCGTCCTCAACATTTTTCTTCAATACGTCCTTGTCAAATTCTTCCTCAATTTGTTTAAGAGCGGTATTGTAAGTTTCAGTCATAATTTTCCAGTTTTCCTCAGAATATGAATTTTTGTCATAGGAATTGTACAAATCGTCCAAAGATTTTTTATATTCCGCTTTTTGAGCGTCGCTTATATCTTCTTTCAAAGTGCTGACAACAGGGAAAGAAGCGGTTTTTGTAACGCCGTCAATAGTCACTGAAGCAGTTATAAGAGCGGCTCCCTCTTTTGTATTTGCTTTTACAACTCCATCCTCAACAACAGCCACCTCATTATTGCTTGATGTATAAGTCACAGCAACATTTTCACCATTAAGGTCAACGGCTTTTTCATTTGTCATAACAGCCGTAAGACGAGGGTTAATAGTTTTAACAGCCTTAGCGGCGCTTCCGTCAGTATTAACAGTGCCTATAAGCGAAATGCCTGTCGGAACAGCGGCGACATTTTTAAGTTCATTATTAAGAGTACCAGTAACATTTACCTTAACCGTATTATTTTCAGCGGTTTTAGAATCTCCGCCAACCATAATAGTATATTCTCCCGTAGGAACATAAGTTGAAGTTGTAGCCTCATCATAAAAATGCAAATCCTTAATATTAATATCTATAGTAACATTTTCAGCTTTAGCGCCGGGCGCAATTTCACCTGTTCTTTTAAATCCTTTAAGCTGTTTAAGAGGAAGATTAACCCCATCGCCATTTGGAGATTTAACATAAACCTGAACAACCTCGTCACCACTTACAGAACCGGTATTTGTAACATCAACACTCACTGATATTTTACCGTTCACGTCCACGGTGCTTTCAGCGGCTCTTGGAGTAGAATAGCTGAAATTCGTGTAACTAAGTCCATATCCAAAAGGATACACAGGAGTTCCGCTGTAATACTGATAAGTTCTTCCAACAAATTTATCTTTAAACTTACAATCAGCAGGAAGCCCCTCAGGAAGAGTATCTCTTTGTCTAATGCTGTAATCGTTTCTTATCCAGGTAATTCCGGCGTCTGTAGGGTCTTGTTTTTTATTTTCATTGCCTGCACTTACGGACAGTTCATTTTTCAAATCCTCAGGGTCATACCAAGTTGTGGAAAGTTTTCCCGAAGGATTAACCTCTCCAAAAAGGATTTTAGCGAGAGCTGTACCTTGTGTCTGACCATTATAGCAGTTCCACAAAATCGCCTTAGAACTTTTCTCAAAAGGAGAAACGTTCATTTGACCAGCTGTCTGCATAACAACAATAGTTTTGTCAGGATAAGCGTTAGCCACATCAGAAACGTGAGCTTGATGAGCAGGCATATCAATAGAACTTCTGTCGTGAGATTCGTTTGAGTCAGCTGTTGTAGTTCCGCCGTACGCTATAATATAATCAGCGGCGTCAAGCTGTTCCTTATACTTTTCAATAGAAAAGTCCGAATCCATTGAGATATTGAAATACAAATCAGTAGTACCGTCATAAGCCCCGTCAGCTCCGGTATACGGTGCCGAAACAGTTGTGCTTTGACCGTTAAAAGGAATACTTGAGACAACCTGATTATTGTTTCCATAGTTAATTTTAATAGCACCGCTCGGCAATCCCTGACCTACATTCTCAAGTTCCGCGGTAACAGTCGCTATTCCCGAGAAATTAATATTCTTAACAATAAATGAAGCCATTGGCGTAACCTTATTAACAGCACTTCCGGATTTTTCACAGCCTTCAACCGATTCCGCCTTTGAAAGGTCAACAGTCACTTTAACTTTTCCGTCTTTATCAAGAAGTTTAAGACTTTTAAGGTTAAAAAGTTCAGCATCATCAGCGGCATTTCCAAGATAATTAATTTCAGTGTTCATATTATTTTCTTTAACATAACTCACAAGTCCGCTGTAAGGAGAAACAGTGTTTTCCGGTGTTCCGGCGTATCCTCCAAGATAAGCCTCGCTAGCCATATTTCCAACCAAAGCGATTTTCTTAACACTGCTTTTATCAAGAGGAAGAGTGTTATCATTTTTAAGAAGAACCCAGGATTTTTCAGCCGCTTCTTCAGCGACAGCCACATTTTCAGCTGTTTCAAGAAGACTGGCATTATTCATAAGGTCTTGATATTTAGCTCCGCTGTCAAATTCTCCTGTTTTCATTCTCAAAAGGAACATACGATATACAGCAATATCAATTTCATCTTCGCTCATATATCCATTTTCAACAGCCTGATAAGCGTGAGCCTGATAAGCGTCGCCTCCGCTTCCACAGTCAAGGTCATTTCCCGCTCTTATAGCGAAAGGAACTGTAGCGGACTGAGGAATAGCGTCAAGTTTTTCTCTTGTATCAGCTTCGGGAAAAAGAGTTCTCTTATAGGCTCTTGTACTGTTCAACAGATTAACAGCGCCGCAGTCACCCACAACATATCCGTTAAATCCCCAGGTTCTTCTCAAAAGTTCCGTAAGAACATATCCATTCGCAGGTGAAGGTATGTAATCATACATAAGCTCACCGTTTCTTGTAACGGTAGTAGCGTTATATGAACTCATAACAGAACCGGGGTCCGCTTTTTCAGTAATATCCTGAAATGCCCTCGCGTAATAATCCCTTAAAGTCTGCTCGTCCATAACAGAAGTACCATATCTTCTTTCGACCTCGCAGTTATTCGCTATAAAATGTTTAATTGTGGCTATAGTTTTAAGATACTTCTCGTCATTTCCCTGCATACCCTCAACAAAAGCCACTCCACACTCAGCGGTAAGAAATGGGTCTTCGCCATAACCTTCCTCATTTCTTCCCCAGCGTGGGTCTCTTGCCATATTAACTGTAGGTGACCAATAAGACAAGTCAAATCTGTTGTCAGCCGTACCTGTTTTCGCTCTAGCCTCTGTAGCTGTAATATCAGCGGCACGTTTAATCAAATCCATATCCCAGGTATTTGACATAGAAAGACTTGATGGAAAACTTGTAGCCTTTTCCTGTCTTGCCACACCGTGAAGAGCTTCTCTCCAATAGCGGTATTTTCCAACGCCCAATCTGCTTATAGCGGGAGCGTTGTATCCAAGTTGACTTACTTTTTCCTCAAGAGTCATTCTAGCGACCAAATCCGCCGCTCTTACCTCAGGAGGAAGATTTTTATTTTTATAAGGTTCCATATTCTCATCAACATAATCGCTGTAATCAGGAGCGACAGGGTCATCATTCACACCGCTGTTATAAATTTTAACATAGCAGTAGTTTCCGCAGAATTGCTTTGCCCCCTTGCCAGCGGCAATATTAACAGTCACGTTTCCGCTTGCGGCAGTTGTTGTAAGGTCTGCCGTAAACTTGGTAAAATCAGTCCAGCTGCCGCTTTTAACAGCCGAAAAAGCCGCCGCCTGCGTATCCCCAACTTTTATAACTACGCTTGATTCATTCGGTGTAGCCACCCAGATATCGATTTTATCAAAGTTTTTTCCATTCAAATCAACAGACGGCAATGTCAAAACAGCCAAATTATTGCTGTCTGTTTTAAGATTATCCGGTCTTAAAAAAGTAACGGAATTAAGAGTAGTGCTTTGCATCGTTTCTTTCGCGTCTTTTCCGCTTACAGTAATCGAATCCGCCCCAAAATAGAGGAACAGCGAACCGCCCGCAGCAGTTTCAGCCCTTCCATAATACGGGTCGGCGGCAAAAGCCGGCAAAGCGGTAAACGCCATAGCCGTCACAGCCATAATAAACGACAGTATAAGCGAAACAAATCGTTTAATTTTCATAATTTAACGCCTCCAAACATTTTTATTAAGGAAACACCGCACAAATAAAAATCATTTTACCTTTTGATATTTCCGTACCTACAATAACTTCATACTTGAATTTTACACCCATAAGTGATAAAATAAAAGCCATATTGTAATAATAGTAAGACAAAAAGTGCGGAGGTTATCATATGTTGCCATTTTATGAAGTAAGAAAAACCGATTTAACAGTAAAACATAACAACTATGAGGTTAAATTTCCAGCTCATCTTCATCAATATATAGAATTACTATATGTATATTCTGGTACGCAGCATATAAAAATAGACAATAACGACTATTGTGTAAACAAAGGAGAGTTAGCGGTAATATTCCCCAATATTGTACATTCCTACTTCAAATCCGGGGAGGAAAAAGCGGACGAGCTTCTCATAATGTGCGCTCCAAGACTATTAGGTTCTCTTTTTCCCGACTTTAAAAATCAAAAGCCCGACAACCCCATAATATCAGCAAAAAACATAGACGAAGAAACACTATTCGCACTAACCCATTTAAAGCCCGAAAACAGTTTTCAAGTAAAATTCGGCTATATATGTATAATACTCTCAAACCTAATAAATTCTATGATTTTAAACGTCGACATAAGAATCCCGCAAGATTTAACATACAAAATCACCGAATATATAGAGAATAATTTTACAGAAAACATAACAAGAGAATCTCTCGCTAAAATATTCAACGTAAACATATATTATATCTCAAGGATTTTCACCAACAATTTCAAAATGAATCTCCGCTCATATCTCGGGCTCATACGCTGTGAGTTCGCCGCCGTATTAATAAGAACAACAAACCGCACACTCACTGACATAGCTCTCGACTGCGGTTTCGACAGCATAAGAACTTTCAACAGGGTTTTCAAAGACATATACGGAATTTCACCTTCTCAATTCAAAAACAACATAGCGAACTTTACCGGCAAAAATTTAAAGAACAAATAAAAACCTTGAGGTTTCACCTCAAACTCCACAAACTTTTTAAAAAAAGTTTAACAAAAATTTTCGTGCGAAACTACGTTTCGCTGTAAAAAAAATCGCGGCAAATAACTGCCGCGATTTTTTTAGCAAAGCGTTAGCTTTGCGTTTTAAAGTTCTTTGTCTAGCTTTCTTTCAAGTAGTGCCGCAAAGAAGTGCGGTCGGCGTAAGCCGATTTTTGGCGAAGCCAAAAACACTGACTAGCTAGCATGGTGTGGGACAGCGTCCCACGGTTTTAATGTTTTAACAGGGATTTTTAATTTACTCTGACAGCGAAAATACGTCCGTGTTTGTACGCCGTACCGTTGTCGTCTGTCTTTAAACATTGAATATAGTATGCCCCGTCAGCAGGCGCTGTAAACACAAGCGGCTCAATGTTAGGGCCAGAAGCGTCTGAAGTCGCTGTAACAATGGTTTTAGTATCAACCTGCGTAAATGTTGAACCGTCAACAAACGCCACATTTATAGATTCACCTTTTTTAACAACCCTTGCGTAAACAGTAACTTTGTCCCCAGCTTTCATTTCCAGCCCAACAGCGTTTTTAGTAGGTTCTTTTTTAATCAATGCCATCGAATCCATTTTAATAAATCTGCTGAATTCCAAGCCGTCAACGCTGCCAGCAGCGGCGCCATTAGCCGACGGCTTATATACCTTCAAACCGTCAATTTCAACAGCGGCGCCCTCAACTGTATTAGCAACAGCGGCGTCAAAAGCTGATTCAGATAAATTCCATACTTTAGAATTGCCTGACGGCGGTACATTCCCGTTGCCTGTTGTCGGCTCACTTGGTTTATCCCCTTCAGATGTTGTTTGCTCAGTGGTTTTTTCCGTAACCTGTGAATTATTATTTCCAGCCGTAAACTCAAAAGAATTGTTAAGAGCTTTTCTAAGTATCATAGAAACATCTCTGGCATCCAAAACGTTATCCCCGTTCACGTCAGCCGCCTTTTTATCAAATTTATCGCCGCTCAAAATTGAGCCTTTGTCCAAAACATATTTAAGCGTCAGCGAAGCGTCGTTCACATTAATTAATTTATCAGAATTAACATCACCATAACTAATATCCTTATCAGCGGATTCGGTAGTTGGGTCAGTAGGTTTTTCAGTAGTCTGAGTATCATCAATATATTTATACTCAGAAACAGCCCTAAGACTGTTTCTTTCTGTAATTCCGCCAGCCTTTGGAGCAATAACACATTTCAGAATATCTCCGTTTTTAAGGTCTATGCCTTGAATTACATAAGAATTTCCAGAAACCCCCAAAGCACCCTCGTCAGAAACATCAGTACCGTTTACACTATACGACAAATCATAACTTTGAGCGTTTTCAACCTCGTCCCAAACAATTTCCGCTGTCTTTGTTTTTTCGTCGAAAGAAATTTCAGCGTTTTTAGGTTTAGGAAGATAAGGTTCTTCTGTAATATTTTCCAAAACGTCAGACGCCATAATCAGCAAATTGTCAAATTTCCAATTATGTGTTTTTCCTTCACTGGTTTGTATTATAAATTCATTTATTCCCTTTTCGGCAAAATTATTTCCAAGAACAAGCGTTCCATTATTTACAGCCGGCGTATTAAAGTTATTCACATATAAATCATAAACTTTCTTGTCAATATCACCCACAAACTTGCAGGAAAGAGTTGTTGGTTCACTAATCGTCCCAACAGAAACAACCTCTTTGGTATTTCCAACAGGAATTTTATTGCTTGTGCTGGCGCTTTCTCCTGAGTTTATATAAAGCTTTCTTGAACTGAATGTCAAAGTAAGAACAGGGTCCGCTCCGGCACCGCTGTTAAGATGTATAAAGTTTGTGGCGCCCTCTGGTCTTTCATCAAGAGTCATATCAAAAGAAAATATAAATCTGCCGCTTTTAATAGGTGTAATTTTTCTTTGTATTTTAACAGCTTCTGTGGCAGAACCATCCTTAACAACAAGTTTGCCGTCCGCTTCCAAAACAGAAATATTCGAACCAGCGGAATCAAATTTATATTTTTCATAATTTGGATTATAGCCATCAACATCATCAAACTCATCAAAATTGTCATTAATAATCTCAAACTCCATATCACTCTCACTAATATAGCAAACCGCTTTTGCCTTTGCCGTGACAACCAAACTTTCAAGAGTTCCAGTAACCGCTTTAACAGAAATAGTATATTCAGTTCCCTCTGTCATATAATCTTTTCCGTTCTCATCTTTTCCGCAGGTATAAGAATTAGCCGTAATATTAGCGGTTTCTTTAAGCGCCTCTCCGTCATATACCGAAACAATATACGAGCTTGCTCCTAAAGAAGCGGTCCACTTAGCGGTAATGTTAGCGTTTCCGGCAGTAAGAATAAGATTTGACGGCGCTGACGGCGCTGAATATTTAGCTTCAGCTGAAGACCCCGTTCCAACACTTCCATCAGCCTTTACAGCGCTGACAGTAAATCTCACCACATCATTTTCCTTTAAAACAATATCTTTAATTTCAAGTGTCGTTTCTTTAATATTTTCTTTAACAACAGCGGTATCGCCGTTAATATCATAAGAAACTTTATATGTTTTAGCCCCAATAACAGTATCCCATCTAAGCGTAATAGACCCGTCGGCGTTAATAGCGGCGGAAGGATTTTCTGGAGCGGTCAGCGGTTTTTTAGGGTCAAGATTTCTAATCCGTCCGGCATAAGCGACCGCTTTAGCTTTAGCCTCCGCCGGCGTATCAGGATTATATGAGTACATATCAGCAGAAGTGTCAAAATTAGTATAAACAGCTCCGCCCTTAACAGCCGCGAAACTCACCGGCACCTGTTCATCTCTTGTATCCGCCTTATAATAATCGGGCTGTTCTCTGGGGGCAGCGCCGTCTTTAAGAGTTTTTGCCCCGTCATTAAAATAAGTACACCCTTTGCACTGCTGAGTAACCATCTGCAATTCACTGTTCAAATAAGTAACACTCTTGCCGCAGGTAGCAAATACGTTATCAAAGCCCTTTATAACTCCCCCGTTCTCTCCGGAAGAAAAACTAGAGCCGTCTTCTTTAATGTCATTTCCCTGGCCAGCGGCAAAAACAGGTCTTACAACATCCTCAAAATAATTTTTTTCAAGGAAAGCGGAAGCGCCCGTAGTACAGCCAATACCGCCGGAATAATTATGGTCGTAGTAGTTGTTGTATGAATGCACGGTAATAGTTCTTATACGAGGATGTCTTGAACCCGATTTATCATACCAATTGTGATGATATGTAACAAATCCCTCTCCCGGCGTTTCGCTTTTCATACCGCAAAGGGAAGTTTTTCCCGAGCTGTGAAAATGATTATATGATACTGTAACATAAGTCGTATCATTTTTAACATCGCAGGAACCATCACCCTTTTTCTTATCTCCGCCGCCGTTTCGTCCAATAAAGAAATCATTGTTATGAATCCATATGTTTTTGTTATTTTTGCCTTTTCCCGCTGTTTTTCCCTGCAAACTGACAGCGTCATCAGGAAAATCCTCAAAAGCCATATTTCTTACTTCTATATTTTCAACTTCTACAAAGTTAAGCCCCCAGCCATAAGCCAAAGTATCCTCGCCAACGCCCTCAATGGTAATGTTATCCATACATTTAAAGTTTAAAAGAGAAGCGCTGTCAAGTCCGTTAAAAGCGGTAACTTTTCCAATAAATCTCACAATAACAGGGTCTGTGGTTTTAGCGCTTTGCCTTGCCGCCATAATTTCACCTATGCCGGTACACTCAATAGCCTCTTTTCCTTTATAAATAGTGTCTTTAATAGTATTTTTTGTTTCTTCGGAAACATAATAAATTGTAGCTCCGTCTTTAACAGAGCCATCAAGGTTATATCCGCCAGTAGTATTTTTGTGAGGCGATTTAGGAGAAAAACCAAAACCCTCCCTTGTATATTCCATAGGCGTAATCTGAGCGGTATCAGCGCCGGCGTCATTTTCGCTTCCGCCCGAAACAGGAACCACCTTAATATCATAAGTTATCATTCCCCCACCTGCCGGAAGACCCAAAATATCCGCTCTGTTTCCCCTAACAAGTTCAGAATCAATTTTAATATACTCCAAATCAGTTGATTTTTTGTAATATACATTATAGCTTCCAGCGTTTGATGTATCCGTCCACTCAACATAGCCTGCCTCAAACCAGGGGCTTGCCGTTGTAATTGTAACGCCCGCCGAATCCGAATAAACAGAAATCTGAATAGAAAACGCCATTACAGCAGCAAGAATAAAACTTAAAAATTTTCTCATTTTTTTACCTCCTTTCATTCTCAAAAAACAAAAACTTCCAAAGCACATTTTAGTAAATACCGCACAAAAGATAAAAAAGATAATTTCTATATATGTTACTTCCTTTATGCTTATTCTCTAATTCTAACACACATTCAAAGCCATATCAATATATAATTTGTATATTTTTTCCTAACAAACTTTACCAATCATTGTATATAGTCAGCAAACTTAAAAATAAACAAGTTCAGCAATTAAAAATTATTTTTGCCTCACTTCCTTTTGCTTTTTTTATTGAATTACGCGGTATTGCCTATAAAAAATCGCGGCAAAGCCGCCGCCGCGATTTTTTCTTTAGCAAAGCGTATGCTTTGCGTTTTAAAGTTCTTTGCCTGGCTTTCTTTCAAGTGGTGCCGCAAAGAAGTGCGGTCGGCGTAAGCCGATTTTTGGCAAAGCCAAAAACA
>CAOJPS010000012.1 GCA_948441255.1 uncultured Eubacteriaceae bacterium
ACGTTATCTATATATTTTTACTATCATTAATAAAGTATACTTTATTAGGGATTTTTATGTTTTCAAGTATTGATTTGTGCCCTTATTTTATTAATGGTAGTTTAATTGGTGTGATGTTAATACTATTATATTCAAAGAAAGATTGGTGTTGTTTTTTATGAAAGTTTTTGTAGGAAGTTCAAGTGAATCTTGTGGTTTTGCTGGTAGAGTTGCAAATGCTTTGTTAGACTTAGATTGTGAGGTAGTTCCGTGGTTTGATAAAAGAGCTTTTCCGGCTACTAAATCTACTTTTGAAGCTTTAGAAAATATGAATATAGATGCTGCAATTCTTGTGTTTTCTAAAGATGATAAAATAGAAACAAAAAATGGTGATTCCCCCAAATATATTGTAAGAGATAATGTTATTTTTGAATTTGGATTTTTTACTGGGAAATTGGGACGTAAAAATGTTGCCTATATAAAAGAGGAAGATGATATACACATTCCTACGGATTTAAATGGAATCATATATATAGGTTGGGAAAAATTTACATTAAAAGATGATATAAATGATGCGTGGGTAAAGAATATTATCCCAAAGAAATTAAATCAAAATACAATGTCAACAGGCTATAATAATATTCCTATAAATTCAAATAATGCAAATACAAACCATAGTAATATATCTGTAAATACTGTTGCACAGACTAATTATAACAGTGTACAACCTACAAATTCAAATAAATCTAATGGAGGTGTACAGTTTACTTTTTATGGAGTTTCAGATTATGCGTCATCAATAACTGAATTTTTTGTAAAAATAGTTGAGATGATTATGAAAAAGTATCCTGACAGAATAAACGTTATCTTAAAGAATAATCCTATGATTTCTACAACTACGGCTAATTTAAAATATTCAAAAAATGGCAATGTCTATAGAAAAATTGTGGTTAATGGAATCACTTATTATATAGGAACATCAACAGACACAAATACTAAAAAGAGTCAGTTAAGAAATATTTTTAGGTCTATTGGAATTGAGCCTACAATGGATGTTATTACGATAGATGGCAAGGCTTTATAAGTTGATATTAAAATGCTTAATTTGTTTATTTGGCAGAGACAGTGGTTTTGACATTATTTGAATTTGATTAAGTTTATTAGTGATAACTTATACTAACAAAATTAACAATAAAAAATCCTTGCCAAAATCGCTTTTCTCTGGCTTAATAGAAGAGGGTTCAAAATATAATATAAAGGAGTGATATACACTTAAAGATATAACAAATTGTAAAGGAGGTCAATAGAATAAGAGTTCAAGATTGTTTTAATATAGCAAGATATCCGCCTTATTAAATGATTTAGCAGAAGTTGCTTACTGTTAATTACCAGTGATTTTAAATATTTATCAACTTTAGAACCCGAGATTGATAATATATAAAATAAATAATTATTTAATAACAAAAGGAGGACTCGAATATGAGTAAAAAATTTATCACCAAAAAGACTATTGTAACTGGTTTTCTCACAGCCTTAATGACTTTAGGTTCTGCTTCACCATTTTGGGATTTACCCTCACAAGAATTAGACAGTTTATTAGGTACAAGTTTCTCAGTCACGATATATGCCGCAGACCTCTCTCAATTCAAGGACACCATACCACAATGGGCTACAAATGATGTATCATATCTTGTAGACAAAGGGATAATAAAGGGATATGATGACGGAACTTTTAAAGCAGATGGGCAGATGACACGATTAGAATTTTTAACAGCGGTAGTCCGAAGTTTAAAGACAGATGCAGAGATAGACGCCATTATAGCAGAGGGCAACAAAGAACACCCAGACAGTGATGGTGCAACATACAATCCATACAAAATGTTTATCGGTGAGTTAAATAATGCTTATATCAAAGCAGGCATTAATCAAAAAGCAGAGGACTTTTGGGGTACACCATATTTATTTGTAGCTCAAGAGTTGCAAATATCTACGGGTATTAATAATGTAGCAGCCACAGGCAGTACAGTTAGTTATGCACTAACAATTACCAGAGAAGAGGCTTGTCACATAATGTACAACGCTTGCACCAAAGTAAACAAAGAGAATTTACCAGAGTTAAAAGGTGTACAGAACATTATAAACGCAAAAGCAGAAGATAAGAGGATAAATGTAAACTATGCAACATCAGTAGAGAGGTGTGTAAGTAATGGTTTAATTGCGGGCATAGATGACCAATACACCATAGCCGCAAAGCAAACATTAACTCGTGCGCAAGCGTGTGCAATCATAGCGAGAATTACAGACAATTCAAGGCGTTTACCAGCACCAGTAGTCCCAGAGGACAAACAGCAGTGGACACCATCAACTTCACAGAGTGGTAAAATGATTACAAAGAAAAACCCTGTTACTGGAGAAGAAAAGACAATGACAGCACAAGAATGGGGTAAGTTTTTTGAAACCACACAACCATCTTATGCAGGTAATAAAAATGGAGAGTATTCAAAAGATGGCTGGTGGTATTGGGATAGTATTATAAATGAGTGGTTATCTTTATAATTTTATCTATCAAAAATTTAGTCCACTTTTACAAATAACATCATACCAAAATATAGGTAACTTGTCAACAATTAATTTAAAAATAATAATTAAATAACACTTATGCAAGAAGTTATGCTATTTATAGCATAGCCTTTTTAGTTTAGGAGCAAATTTAAAACAAGTAATTAACAGCTGATAAATTTAATGTTTAACTGGTTCAACCCGACAGCTAAAAATTAAAATAAAAAATAAAGCACTTTATACACACACCTTATAGAGATATAAGCAAAACAGGAGTGATTTGGTTAATTACCTAAAAAACAAACAGTAAACCAATCAAGAGTGATAGTATTAATACTTTAAATAAAAACATAAAAATCACACTAATTCACAAAAGTAATAAAATGAAATAAGAGGTTAATTGCTGTGACAACTAACCTCTTTTACATATATTATCCTATAATATAAGATAATATATGTAATATGATTTCACTATATAAATTTAATATATAAATGAACCTAATCATAACCATTCACTCCTTTCTTCTGACATTTTTTAAAAGTTGATTTAAAAAATGAAATTTATAATTGTAATACTTATAAGTCGTTGACAAGATTTTAAAAATTTGGGGAAATTTTAGACAGGTATATATGATGTGCTTATTTATTTTTTATATAGGTATACGTATAACCAATAAATAAAAAGAATACTTTAATAGGTGAGATAAATATGTGCTTAATAAAAAACAATGTATACCAATTATTATGTTTTCTTAATACAGGTATGCACTTGTTAAGCATATCATTATTTTAAGTATATCAGTTGTAATTAGAAAGTGTGTAAGTTTATTAGGAGAGCAAAGCACTTATTTTTTAATTTTTAACAAAATTACCAGTAAAAATAAGCAATACAGTTTATATGGTTCAAAGTACTTAAATTTGATAATAAGATAGAAACATTTTTAAAGAATAATTTAATGGACAAGATAATATAATTTAAAGGAGGGTAACATTAAAAGCAGTAGTACTATAAAGATTTATAAATAATTCTCAAAGAAAGGAGCAACACTATGAACAAATTAAGAAGTTTAATAAGCATACTATTGATATTGTGTTTATCTGTAACATCAATTTTACCAGTCACTGTATTTGCTGGCAGAGATGCTTCTGGAGCACCTGGTGCATACAGCGGCGGAGGCGGTGGTGGAGGCGGTACTGGGTACATAAAAGACAAACAAGGTGGTTATCGTTTTTCACTTTTATTTTTATCAGGTGACATAGGAGGTACCAGCATACTTGACTCTGTAGGTAATGTAAATATAGACAAGTGGGAAGAATATAGAAATGATGTCCAAGTAGTAGGTTCACTTGATGTATATTATCCGGGATATGATAGTAGGGATTATTACTCATACGGTAAGAAAGATGAAGAAGGAATAAGTAGTTTCTTTATATTTGATGTACAAGGTTATAATAGAAGTAGCTATAAACTTTCTGGTTCTCAACGCAATATGGCATCCTCAGATGACTTACATTTATCAGATTTCCCCTGGAAATATAATGTCAACATAGGTTCAGCTACAAGTATAGGTGATATACTTGTAAAACCAGTAGCAGGTGAAACAGTAAAATTAGAGTTATATCCAAACAACCCAGAAAGTCAAAGAGTAGTAGACAGCCAGAAATATGAACTAACGGAAGATTGTGCAAAAATCATTGATGAACTATGCAGACAAAGTGGTTTATCTGGTGATGAAATAGTATATTGCGAAACAGCCAGAGGTGAGGACAGCACCAAAAAGAACATCTTTGAGCAAGGAACATTTAATGGTGCTAATGGTTCATACAGGCTAATGATAGAACCATATGAGATACTATCTCCAGATAATGGAGCATATTGGGCTATGACACTAAGGGATTGTATATGGTATTTTCGTAATAAAACAGGAAGTAGTACGGCGAATGGTAGTTTTGCTTACAATTTAGGTAATTATTTATGCCTTATGACAAACCTTGTGTTTATGCCACATAAGGACATACTTGGTTTGAATGCAGAAAGTTTGGGATTTAACTTTGAGTCTGGAAAAACACTTGAAAATTATACTAATAAATTAAAGACAATAAATTATTGTGATAGAACACACTCAAATGCAAGTGAAAAGGCATCTTGTGGTAAACTGCACGGAAGTATAACAAAGTTTATCAGAAATGCGGTTGAAAAGACAGAGGGTAAGTATGGATATGGTATTGGCAGTATATCTTCAGAAATGGTAAAAACAAAAATTCAAGAAATGTTTATTGGTTCAATATCTAACGTGTTCTTGCCTGGCACATTACAAGACGGCACTGGATTAAATAAAGAGGTAAAATCGTATTCGATAGAATACAGAGGTGACAAGCAGTCACAAGACAAATTAAAGGACTATCAAACAGAATTAGTGAAATCCTTAAAAACATCTATTGAGGGAGAAATATCAAGAGATGTTACCACAGCGGAAGAAATAATAGAGAACAATCAGCTAAGCAGTTTAGATGACAGCACTTATAAAAACTTATTAGAAAATGTACAAAAGCAATTAGAAGAAAGTTATCCAGTAACAATATATGGCAATTCAGTCAAAGCGGTAACAACAGATATATTTGAGAACAGCAGTTTCAAGACGTTTATAACATCAATGTACAATCAGATAATAACGCAAAGTCACACAGACAGTGATGGTACAGTATTAGATACTGTTTTTTTTTATGCTTTTTTAAATAAGGGTTTATTAGCATATAATTTATAAGAAGAATATTATAAACACCTATTACAATAAGATTTCACAATGAATAAAATACTTATTAAATTTTCAAACATAAATTTATCAATGCCGGAGTATCAAATTTATATTCAAAAATGGTATTACTTTGAGTAAAAATTGAATAATTTTCGAGCTTCAATTAAATTAAGAATAATAGTTAATTAAATAGTCAACAGGAGCATTAAATGAAAATAGCTTCTTGAAAATCAGCTGTTTTTAAGGGGTAAAATTAGTGTACTTTGTAAAAAAATTGAGCTGTTTTTTGGCATACTTATAGGGTAAAAAATTTGCTGTATTTTTGAGGGTATTTTTGATTTAAAATTTTAACAAATAAATTTAAGGGTATATTTTAGTTAAATTCAGCTAACTAAAATATTCAGTTTATTTGATTACTTAAAGAGGGTTGGCAAACAATTTAAAACTTAATATAGGTTATATAGAAAATCAAAGCTTTCAGAAAATCAAATGAAATAAGGATTACAGCAGGATATGTAGGTTTATGTGATACCAGTATAAAAACAAGAGGAATTAGTTAAATGAAATATGTTTAAATTTACGGTAAAAAAATATATACTAGCATATCTAAGTATTAGTCATATCATTAATACTTATTTAAAGTTTAAATTTAATTGGAATAATACTTAACAAAAGAATTGACTTGTATTGAAAGAGTGTACACTCTTTCAAAATCTTAAAAAATAAAAAAAGTTGAAAATTGTGTGTTTATATACGGCTAGTGCAGAAATAGTATTGTTTTTATTTTTTCACTTGTGTATAATTATAATTAATTAAAGCAGTTTAAAATTAGGGAGGTATAGATATGTTAAAAATATATACCAATAAAAATAAGATAAATAATAATAAAGAAACAATAGAACATATAAACGCATTTTTTGATATTGAGATAAAGCATAATAAACTCACTAATGAAATGATGCAATATATGGATAAATTTGATAACGCTAAGATTGTATCGGATAATATTATAATAACACCGTTTGGAGCGTGTAATTTAAAAAATTTATCTGCTGGAACTAAAACAATAATACTTATGTTGTACTTTAAAGATAAATTTAATTTTGATGTTACAAGCTGTGGACCTAATATATTAATTGATGCGTTTAAGATAGCTGATAAATTTAACATAAGTTTGGTATTAAGACATACAGATATACCATTTGATATAGAATGTGATAGTTTATTTGTTGATGATGAGGCTATTACTGATGGCTTTATTATAGAGAATATACTAAAAGGAGTAGGCAGCTATGTATAATAAATTATATGATGAAATTAAATTTATAACAGAAGATAATGTTCAAGTGGATATAAAATTGCCTGGCAGAGTAAACCTTATTAAAGGTAATTCAGCTACTGGAAAAACATTTTTTGTGGATTTGATACAGAAAATACTTGATGTTAGGTCTGATTATATATTGAATAAATATAATTTAAGGGATAACATTAAAATATTTAAAGATACTAGGGATAATTTATCATTAAATAAAATAACTAATACATTAATAATAATAGATGAAGCTGATAACATAGTAACACCTAAAATAGTAAAACACATTAATACGGATGTGTATAATGGAAACCAGTATTTAATAATGACAAGGGCAATTACAGGTTTGCGTGCCTCACAAGGTTGTATTGGTGAGTTTATTAGAGATAAAAACAAACTTTACACAAAATATAGGAGGCAAAAATAAAAATGGGATTGTATATAATCGTAGAGGGTAAAGAATATTGTTCTGAATATACCTTTTGGGAGACTATAAGAAATGAGTTTATGTCAAAAAGCAAGAAGATTGATATTGTAGGCTGCGGAGGTTTTAGTAACCTTGTAAGATACATTAATGAACATAAAAATACTTACACAAGAAATGATACAATTATAATATCGTTTGATAACATTGAAAGTATAGAAGTAGCAAACTTTATTGATAATCAATTATCACGATTAAATAAACAAATTAATAAATTATATATCACTTTGTATTATTGCTTTGAAGAATTATTTTTAAGTTATTATCACTTTGAAAATTATTTGAGTACAGATTATAATGACATAATTAGCAATATAAATAATATTAACTTAAATGCAATGCCTGATAAATTTAGTAAAAGTGATAAATATTCAGCTTTTACTTTTATTAGAGATTGTATAAATAAAGGTATAGACTATAGAGAGGATAGTATAAATCACAATAAGTACATAAGGCATTTAGTGAAAAAATCTGATAATCGTGAGAGACTGTCAGCAAGAGTATTAAGCGAGATGACAGAAAAAGGCAAGCATATCAAAATAAATAAAGGACATTTAGGAGCTTGTTGGATAAAAGATTGTAATACACTAAGGCAATCTAAAAAATGGTATAATTGTTTAAATTGTAACTTTTGCAAAGCTGAAAAATGTAACAATAATAAAGGGGTAACTAAGTGTGGTAATTGTAATAAAAATAGTATGACCGCAAAAGAAAAAATATTAGATTTACAAAATAATAGTATCTTCGGTAAAATGTTAAAAATTGAGGATTTAAAAGAGTTTTTATAAAATGCCTATAAAATGTGTTTGGTTAAATATTGGCTGCCTTTTATGCTCAAATTAATTACTGAACATTTAGCTTAATTAAAGAAAATTAATAAACTAATCAAAGTTTTACCAAAGGTTTATCAGATAAACTCAGAATGATTATCACAAGTTTTACTCTATAACTTGGTATTTCAAAAGCAGGTAAGGGAGTTTTTTTAATTGCAGGTGTTAGATATTATAAAAAAATATAAAATTCATAAAACTATTTTAAGGATTTGTTTACAATCAAAGGTAAGACGAAAATTAAGAACTAGTTTTAGTTTTACAAGCAAAATAACGAAAAAAACATCATATTTAAGGTTTGTTGAATAAATTTCATTAATTTTAGTTTAGCTGTTCAAAATTAAGAGACTTATTTAATAATCAGCAATTTTAACAAAATTTATTATACTATAAAAGCAGTTTTTAGTTATTATAAAGGCACTTTGAAAAAAGGTGTCTTTTTTTTATGAAACTTTTGTGAAACATTACTTTTAAATTAAAAGAATAGCAATACGTTATTTTGGTGTTTTGGTAATTTTGACACTTTAGAAAATAAAAAAAATAAGGCGGGTTTTGCCAATACGTTTGTACGGTAACCACAAAATAGAGATACCTTTAAATTTTGCCCTCTATTTTTTACTTTTGTTCTTAATACCTATGAATATATAGAGTAAATTAAACATTTAAAAGATATACCTTAAATTTTAATTTTATTATTTAGTTAATTAAACAATATACCTGATTTAATTAGTTAAATAAAACATATCATACAAACTATACTACATAATGATTATAAAAGGAAGGTGATTCATATGGCAAAACCTGAATATCAAGTTATATGTAAAAATGTGTTTAAAAAGGGTACAGCTAATACTTCAGATTTAAGAATATCACTTACTAATGCTGTTATCAATTTAATAAATCAATGTGAAAAATCTAAAAATATGACACTGTAATTGTAAAAATAATTAAAAAGAAGTTGACAAGTTGGTTTTTGGAGTTATAATAATTTTGAAAACAGACTTGTTTTTACACAATGGAGGTAAAAATGAGCGATAAAGTAGCAATATACTGTAGATTATCTGAAAAAGATGATGATAAAAAACTTAACGCAAACGATAGTGAGAGCATACAAAATCAGAAAGCTATGTTGCAGGATTATGTTAAACAAAAAGGCTGGGAGATTTATGACATATATGTTGATGACGGATATACTGGTTCAGACAGAAATAGACCTGAATTTAATCGTTTGATTAAAAACGCAAAAGAGCATAAATTTAATACTATCATTTGTAAAACGCAATCAAGATTTACTCGTGAAATTGAAATAGTGGAAACATATATTAACGAGTTATTCATTCTATGGGGGATTCGCTTTATAGGAGTTGCTGATAATGTTGATACTGAAGATGATAAAAACAGAAAATGCCGACAGTTAATAGGATTAACAAATGAATGGTACTTGGAAGATATGTCCAACAATATAAGAAGTGTACTTGCAAATAAACGAAAACAGGGTTTACATATAGGTTCTTTCGCTTTATATGGTTATCAAAAAGACCCAGAACGTAAAGGTCATTTGATTATTGATGAAGAGGCGGCTATGATAGTAAGAAAAGTATTTAGTTTATTTGCACAAGGCTATGGGAAAACAGCTATAGCAAAAATTTTGAATGCAGAGGGCATACCAAATCCAAGCGAATACAAAAGATTAAAAGGTTTAAGATACAAAAAGCCTGAGTCAAAGCTTAAAACTTTGTGGAACTACTATGCCATCTCTAAAATGCTTATAAATGAAATTTATATTGGCAATATGGTTCAAGGAAAATATGGAAGCGTGTCATACAAATCTAAAAAAAATAAGCCAAGACCTAAAGATAAATGGTATAGGGTTGAAAATACTCACGAGCCAATCATTGATAAAGAATTATGGGATAATGTGCAAATAATGATTAAGGAGAAAGCAAAGCCATTTTCAACAGGCAATATTGGTTTATTTGCAAATAAAACCAGATGTATGAATTGCGGTTATACTATGCGTTCTTCAAAGAACAGAGGAAAACACTATTTGAAATGTTCAAAAAAACATATATCCAAAGATGCGTGTGAAGGCGCGTTTATAGCTGTTGATAAATTAGAAAAAGCTGTTATTGATGAATTAAACCATTTATACAAACAATATATTGATAAGGACAGTCTTGAAAAAAATATTAAATTGGATTCAGATTTAGAAGAACGTGAGCAAAAAATTCAAGCTGATATGAATAAGTATAAGCAAAAAATATCAGAATATAATGATGCTATTACTTCTGCGTACCTGGATAAAACAAAGGGAAACTTATCAGAGAATGACTATGACATAATTTCAAGAAAATTGTCTGAAGAAAGAGAAAAATCCCAAAAGCTTATAAACGAATACAATGATAAGCTGGAAAAAATCAGAGAAAAAATTAAAACCGGTAATAATCGCAGAAAAATTATTGAACAGTACACTAATTTAGAACATTTAAACAGAGAAATAGTTGAAAAGCTAATTGATTACATATCTATTGGTAAAAGAGAAAAAGGAACAACTAAAATACCTATAGAAATTCATTGGAATTTTTAAATATTTAAACAGACCTATTCAATAATTAATGCTAAATTTGTATTTAATAAATAGCTTTTAATTAGGTAAAGCTATTTTAAATTGGATAGGTCTTAATTTATAATCAATAAGTTGTTCTTATATGATTGTATCATCTGCTGCCATATCTTCATAAAGGTCGGTTCTTGGGTCGCCTTTTGACTGAATATAGGCGGCTGTAAATGGGACCCCTGCTGCGCTTGCGGGGTATATTCCTGTTCCGTGGTCTACATAATAACTGTCAAAGCCGTGCTTTTTAATTTCTTCAGGAGTGGCGTTTTCCGACAACTGTAATACTATTGAGCCTATCATTTCAAGATGTGCCAATTCTTCTGTTCCATAATGCTGTCAATTATAGCGCGTGAGTTTGATGAAATTAATGGAGAACCGCGGTTTGTATAAAAGTTTGCAGCAGAGATTCAAAAATTTTGTTTTTGTATTTTTGGGTATATAATTATTTCAAAGTTGTCGGGTGAACTATGCCAGCGAGTATTTTCTTTTTTTGTATATATAACCTTTTCAACTATGGTTTTTAAAAATTTATTTTTTGCCAAAGGAGATGGAAGTTTGTAATAGATATCTGATATTTTTTCTGCTTTTGAGATTGGATTATCATTTTGTTTGATAGTAATGTTATTTTTTTTCATTTCTTTTTCTATGTAAAATATAGATTCTTCTAGGCAGGAAATTTTTTCTGATAAAGTTTTTGAACGCTCAAGGAATTTTTTTTTATCATATATACCTTGTTCAAAAATATTATAAATATTATCAAGTTGTTTTTCGGCTTTCATTTTTTTTGACTTTAATTCAACTAGTGTTTTTTCACTGATATTATAATAGTTTTTATTTTCAATATTTTTTATTTTATAGTTTATGCGATATTCGGAAAGCCAATTTTCCAAAGCTGTTATAATTTTATTTTCAATAAGGTTTAATTTTGAACTTACATTTTTACAGGAAGGAGATGTACACATAAGAACATCAGGTTTGCGATTATTTTTATAAGGGCGCCGAGTGAGTTTTTTGCCGCAAATTCCACAGATAATAATCCCTGCTAAAGGATTGTTTATTTTTTTATTATTTATAACGGGGGTATGTATGACAGAATTTCTGTATTTTTGTGCTTTTTCAAAGATTTCTTTTTTAATTATGGGCTTATGCATACCTTCTGCTAATATATAATTTTCGGCGGCTGCTCTTGGTCTGCTTATTTTTATTTCTCCATTTTTTATTATTTTAACTGTTTTTCTTGCGTTCCAGCGAATTTTGCCTATATATACAGGATTTTTTAAAATGCCGAGAATTGTTGATGAAACCCAGCTTCTGCCTTTTGCGGACGGTATTTGGCACTTGTTTAAGTATTCACATATTTTCCCAGCTCCCTGACGTTTAAAAATTCCGTTTTCATCTTTTAAGCCAATTACGTATAAGTCAAATATTAATTTCACTATTTCAGCTTGAGAAGGCTCAATTTCTAGGGTATATCCCTTTTTATTTTCAAGTTTTCTCTTTTTGTACCCATATGGTGGTATTGAACCTAAATAATTTCCTTCTTTTACAGATGCTAAACGCCCTCTTTGCAAACGTTTGTTTATAGTTTTATATTCACGTCTGCTCATAAACAGTCCAAATTCAAAATATTCCTCGTCAAATTCATTTTTGGGGTCATATATTTTTGAGGGCGTTATTATTTTGGTATTGGAGTATTTAAAAGTTCTAGCGACTATTCCTTGGTCAGAGGTATCTCCCCTTGCGAGACGTTCTATTTCCATAACCAAAACCCCAGAGTATATTCCTTGTTCAACATCGGAGAGAAGTTTTTTCATTTGAGGTCTTGCGTCTATTGTTTCTCCGCTTACAACTTCTTTATATATCGCGGTTACGTAGAGATTGTTTTTTACAGCAAGGTTTATTAATGTTTTTTCGTGGCGGGCAAGGGTTTCTCCTTCTCCGCAAAGTTCAGCTTCTCTGTCTGTGCGGGACTTTCTTAAATATATGCAATAGTTTGACATTTTATATTCTCCTTATTATTTATGAGCTTTATAGTCAAGGGTGTTGAAAATTTTGTGAATTCCTATATCTCTTTTTTATGCCGAAGACATATTAAAAATTACAATAAAAATTTGCTTTTTTTACAATATATTCAAAATTATAAGCTGATAATGCTTTAAAAGCCTTGAAAAAAACAAATGTTAATTGTATAATATAGTGAAAGAACTTAAAAAGAAGTAAAAAAATTTATTTTACTCAAAAGTCTGCGAAGTGCTTCACAATTCGCTTACCGACTTTTGCCGCAGGCGGACGTAAAATATTTTTTTACCTTTATTCAAGTTCTTTCACTATAAATTATATGTAGCCAATCAACTTAAAAATACAGAAGGGAGGAAGATGAAAATTATTTTCTTGGAGCAGAGGAGGCAGTGAATAGGTTATTGATATATCAAGAAATTTTTTTATTGTTTTTATAAAAATTTTTAGAATTATTATGGGAGGTTTATTATGAGTGTATATTTAACAAGAGTAGAGCATATAAACGATTATTGGAATGTAAGGCCAATGCTTGAATGGTTTGATGATAATGCCGCGGGAAGCTTTGAATATGTTGACAGCTTGAAGTTTGGTTCCTATGGAACTATTACTATAGGAGGAGCGTCATATATGAATTTTCCTTTTTTAGAGGATAAAAAGTATTTGATGTTTACTTTGGCTGATGAGGATTTAGCAAACTTGGAGAAAAGAGGTCTTGATTCTTATAAAATAAAAGCTTCTGATTTTAACGCAAGGTCTAAAACACTTGATTCATATCGAATAAAAGAAGTAATTAAATTGGACTATGGAAGATATGATTTTAACTTATTTTATAAATGGCAGAATGAACCTATATATGATATTATGAAGCCTATAACAGCGTCTGTATATTTGTATAATGGACGTCAAATTATGGGTCCATTTTCGTATGAGAATGTATCCGAAAGTGCTTATAGGTTTTTTCCGGAATCAACAAATGAAAAACCTTATTTCATAAATATATATGAGGGTGATTTAGAGTCGCTGATATATGAAATTAAGGAAGGCAATCGTGAATATGGAGAGTATTCTTTGAAAGAAAGACATATTATTGTCGCGAATAAATTAAATGATTTGCAGGGAGAAGTAAGACAGGTAGATTTTATTGATGACAAAAACTTAAAAGAATTAGCGGGAAAATATCTTAAAATGGAATCCAAACAGGCGCTGAAAGACGCTAAAAACGCTCTGATGGAACTTTCAAATTTTGAATTGACAGATGAAAGAAAAGAAAGACTTTTGAAAATGTTTGAAGCGGGAGAAATGACAGAGTCTGTTATTTCAGCTATGTCCAGCACAATTTTAAGCAATGATGATTCTATGGAAAAAGTTGCCGGGATTATTTTAAATAATAATAATTATATGGATAAAATATATCCTATTATTAGGAAAAATGAAGGCTTTGATAGTATTTATAAAAAATTAGAAAATGAGAAAAATTCAGTATATTCATCAAGTATCAATGAAGATGAGATAAATAGAATTTATGATGAGAATAAAAAGTTAAAGGAAGAACTAGGAAAATATGAAAATTCTCCTGAGGAGGTCAAGAGTTTAAAAGAAAAATTAAGAACGTATGAAAATTCTCCTGAGGAAATTAAAAATTTGCGGAAAGAAAAAGAAAAGCTGGAAATTATTAATGATAATTTGAGGTCAAATGTTAAATCTTTTGAGGAAGATATACAGAAAAAAATTAGAAATGCCTATATTGATATAGCTTTTGACGGGGCTTTGTCAAGTATGATGTTAAGGGAAGCGGCTAAATATGAGGAAAGTGAGAAAACAAAAGATATATGTTTTAATGTTTTGGAAAAGAATAAATGTGATGATAAATCGGATATTTTAGAACCCAAAGAATTGGTTAAGTTTTTATATGACAAGCTTAAAAACAAAAGAGAAATTGAATTTAATGATGTAGCGAATATTTTGCTTTGTCTGTCACAATCATTTCTCTCAATTTTGGTTGGAGAACCAGGAAGCGGAAAAACTTCACTTGTATCATTAATTGCTAATATTTTGGGAATGAGCAATCCTCGTCATAACAGATATGCTGAAATAGCTGTTGAAAAAGGTTGGACATCAAGGAGAGATTTTATAGGATATTATAATCCTCTTACAAAATCTCTTGACGCTGCTAATGGGGATATGCTTAAAGTGCTTGAAGTAATGAAGGCGGAATCGGAAAAAGAAATAGCGGATTTTCCTTATTTTGTTTTGCTGGATGAAGCTAATCTTAGTCAGATGGAACATTATTGGGCGGACTTTATGAGCCTTTGTGATTTTGATAAAAAAAGAAGGACTGTGTCTTTGGGTGAAAATTATGTCTATCCTATTTCTGAAACTTTGAGGTTTATAGCTACAATTAATTTAGACCATACTACAGAATTACTTTCTCCAAGGTTAATTGACAGGGCGTGGATTATTCTTGTGGAGGCCGCTGATATACCAATTGAGGAAGCGGAGGAACAGCGGAATTTAGAGGAATATCCTATTGTTGGGTTTGAGTGCTTGAAAAAACTTTGTTCACAAAATGATAAGCTGGACTCATATATTGTTGAGAAGTTTAATAAAATAGCTAATTGTTTTCAAAGTGTGGGAGTGAAATTTAGTCCGAGAATTATAAATATGATTAAAAAATATTGTTTGGCGGGTAAAATGGTAATGAATTTTGAAGATAATGGATATGTTGCTTTGGATTATGCTGTAGCTCAAAAAATTCTTCCTATGATTAATGGATATGGAGAATATCATACCTTTTTGCAGGAATTACTGAAAGAATGTGACCAAAATACAATGCCGAGGTGTTATAAAATTATAGAGAAAATTATTAAAAAGGGTGACGCTAATATGCAGTATTATCAATTTTTTGCCAGATAGGCGGTGTTATAAATGGGAAATCCTATGGCACGGTTATGCTTTGAGGAGGATTTTATAAATTTTGAATTGTATAATTCAACAAAGCTGACTGATTTTAGTGAAAAAGCTTATATTGTTTATCAAGATAAAAAATATTATATTGTTTTAAGTAATATTCGCAATATTAGAGGAATGGAAGTTTCAGTTAATGATGAGATTGTTGATATAAACTGGTCGTCTGAAGAAAACGGGTATATTATTAAAATTAATCGTGACAGTCCGTTGTTTTGCTTGACTTATGGTCTTACAGAAATAGTGTTTCATATAATTTATGATAATGGTAATGAAGATTTGTTTTTTTCGCCGATTCTGTCAGTTGCCGTTGCTGAAAGATATAAGGATAATATAGATTCATTGTATGAAATGTTAGATATAATATATCAAAAAAATAATCAGATGCTATTCCAAAGCAAATCAAAGGACGCGATAACTGCCGGAATTGTAAAAACTGTTCAGAATAAACCCGAAGGAGAATATGATGTTTTAACAGCGATTGTTCAGAATTTGAATAAAAATTATCCTTATTTTATAAGTAACCCTTATGTTTTAACGGAAACAAAATATTTAATAGATTCAATAGAAAAACTTAAAAATATTGGCTCAAAAAATATACAATATATTTCTATGCATCCAGAGGAATTGGAAAGGTCCTATAATTATAAAGGAATAAAAATTGGAAATAGAGTTTATATTCCTAAGAAAACAATGGTAACTACAAGTGAATTTACTAAGAATACTTATGAAAATAAAATGGTAATGGCGTTTATATGGTCTTTGTATATTTATGTGTCCAAAAAAAAGAAAGAAATGCGTAACTTTATGGAAAAGGGAGAAGTTAATATTACTTTTGAACATAATATTAATGACGGATATGTTTTATGTGACAAAATTATACAGCGGCATATTAAACTATCATTTGAATCATACACTGAAAAATATCAAATACTTCAAAATGAGTTGATGGAGATATACGGTAAATACAGCAGGGCGCTTTTAAATTATCCTGTTATTTTAAATAAAGTTCCTGAACCTACGTCTGTTTTTTTGGAAATACATCATTACCGTAATATATTTCGACTTTTAAATTTGTGGTTTGGAGGCGAACATAACGATATTCTTAGAAAAAACAAATTGCTGCGCTTTTCAAATGCTGATAGAATTTATGAGTATTATTGTCTTTTGGGGATTTATGACACACTTATTGAACTTGGATATAAGGAAATTCGTGAGAAAAGAGAATTATATCATTATAATGTGAATTCACTTAAATTTTCTAATACAAAAAATGACAATACATTTTATTTTATTAAAGATAAATGTGAGATAACTTTATATTATCAGCCAGTGGTTTATTCATATGCTTCTGATAAAAATAATAACATTGAGCTGTTTAGGGTAGATGAGGGCTATTATACGCCTGATTTTATAATAAAAAAGAGATATGATAATAATATTTCCTATAGTATTTTTGACGCTAAATGGAGAAATAGAGAAGCTTTGCGCAAAGATGGAAATGAAGGCGGACTTAAAGATTTGATATATAAATATTTATATTCAATTGCTGACAGAAATACTATGTGCTGTATGGAAAATTTGTGGCTTTTACAGGGAAAAGACGATGATAACCTGGAAGATATATGGAATCATAGAAATGGAACTTTGAGCAGAAATCAGAATAACAATTTTAAAATGAAAAGCGGAATTGTACGATATACTCCTAAAAGTGGAAATGTAGGATTAAGAAGGGTTATCAGCAGTTTTATAGGAGAATAATGAAGTTGTGTAAGGGGAAACATCGCAAAAGTATTTTTATTGCTTTTTATGCGGTGTTTCCTTATAATGAAAAAGTGAGTTTTAATAAAATTGGTTAAAGGAGTAATTAATATGAATAATCAGTATTTTGCGAAAGAAATCGGACACGTTGTAGAAGATTATTATAATGGTGATACGAGAATTATTATATGTGATGATAATTGTGAAAAAGATAAAAATAAAATTCAAGATATTGAGGATAGTTTATCATTATTTATAAAATAAATTTTTAAAATGGGTTAAATTTAATTATGAGTTTTTTATATATAGTAATTATACTTAAGGCAATACCGCATAATTCAATAAAACAGATTTGAGATGATATTTTTCAGTGCAGGAAAAAGCTCGCAGGTCAAACACTTTCGCTGTGCGAAAGCCGGCTTTGCCGTCCGCGTTTTTCTTCGCGGTGTACACATAGTCGGAGCCTATGGTAAGAGGTTTTGACACGGTAATGGAAAATATCAGCCAAAGCTGTGAAATTATAATTATGCGGTGTTGCCTTAAATTACAACAAAAAAATATTTTACGAATGTGAGAGCACTGCTGGGTGATAAGCGAATTGCGAAGCAATTTGCAGCCCGTGCAAGTAAAATGATTTTTTTGTAACATTTAAAGTGTAATTACTATAAAATTAGCAGAAAGCTGATAAAGATTGCTTTCTGTCTATTATTATAAATATATGAATAGTTGACAGTGTATTGGAACATATTCTTCTGTACCAATGTCATTTAATACAGCCTTTGCTTGTGCTGTTACCATTGAGAATCGTTGACTTAAATATCTCAAAGAGGCTCCAAGTTCGCCGTCTGGAGAGCTTAATTTATAGCTTATCTTTTTTATAGCCTTTCGGCGTTTTGAATTTATACTTTATCTCTATTTTTTTATCTTCTGTAATATAAATTTTATCAATAAGCATAGCTAAATCGGTTCGATTTACTTTATCAAAATTGGCAATAGATTTAATATACTCTATAGGATTTATATTTTCTTGCTTTTCGTTATTTTGTTTTTCAATAACAAGTTCTTGATATCTATTATTTAAAGATTCCTTTTCCTCGCTGAACTCGTTTGACATTTGAATAAATAAATCCTCGTTTATAATTCCCTTTACTTTGTCTTCATATAATGATTTGATTATCTTTTTTACCTCGTTTAAACGTTCCTCAATTCTTTTTATTTCATTATCCGCTAAAGATATTTCTTTTTTTAATTGAATATCTGAAAACTCATCATAAAAATTTTTATCTAAAACTTGTGAAGATATTTCTTTCAAGTTTTGAATTACTATTTTTTCAACTTCGCTTTCAATCATTCTATGACCTGAACAATGTTCCTTTCCGTATTTGCTGTATGTAGAGCATTGCATAATCATTTTATTTGAACTGTTTCTTCTATAAGTCATTTTCGCACCGCAGTCTTTACAATAAACAAGCCCGTTTAATAAGTGATGATTTTTCTGATTTGTATTGTGATTTATGTTTTTACTTAAAAGGCTTTGAACTATTTCAAAATCTTCTTTGGATATAATAGGCTCGTGTGTGTTTGGAACAATAATCCAGTCATTTGAGGGTATTTTTTTGAATTTGTCTATTTTATAGCTTATTTTTTCTTGTCTATGCTGTGTCATACTTCCTATATATGTGGGATTTGAGAGTATCCGCTTTATTGTTTCCAATGTCCATAGATATTTTTTTAATACCGCACATTTATAATTACAATGGGTTTGTTTGTATTTTGCTGGACAGGGAATACCTTCGGCATTGAATTTTCTGGCTATTCCTCTCATACTTTCACCGTTTAAAAATAATTGGAATATTTTGGCTACTACTTTTGAGGCTTCAGGGTCTACAAGAAATCTATTTTTGTTATTGGGGTCTTTTATATAGCCATATGGTGCGAACGCCCCTATAAACTCACCATTCAGACATTTATTATTCATAACCGAACGTACTTTTTTTGAAATATCTTTAGCGTACATATCATTAAGAACTGATTTAAAAGGGCTTATATCATTATTTCCATTATTCTCAAAAGTGTCAATTCCATCGTTTAAAGCTATATATCTTACCATTTTTTGTGGGAAGTATCTTTCTATGTAATAGCCCGTATCAATGTAATCTCTGCCAAGTCTTGATAAATCTTTTGTTATTATTAAATTTATTTTTTTTGCTTCCACGTCCTTAATCATTCTTTTAAATGATGGTCTGTTAAAATTAAGTCCGCTGAATCCATCGTCAATATAATAATCAACAATATTCCAGCCATTTTCAACGACAAATTTTGTAATGTAATCCTTTTGGTTTCCTATACTTTCCGATTGTCCTGTTGTTTCATCTTCTTTGGACAATCTTAAATAAATTCCTGCATTATAAACCTTGTTTAAATAGTTATTATGAGTATTCATTGGTAATCCTCCTTTGTACTCCTAATAACTATTTGCTGATTCTTTTGATATTTTACATCATTTTTTCTATAATTTCCAGTGGATAACTTATTTTTTACAACTTTTTTTATAATTTCCTTAAAATCTTCTCCGCTGTCATTGAATTTCAATTCAACATTATATTTTTGCATTGCACGTACTCCGCTTATAAAATTATAATATATTTTATTTATAAGCTGTTAATATTATGATTTACAGTATATAATATGAATTTTTTTGAGGTTGGTGAATAATTAGCACGCAATTTATTTTTGTCAAATTTTTGAAAATATAGTGTAAATTTTCGATTAAGAAAATTTACATACCTTAATAAAAATTTGACAAAAACTATCAATGATATAATTGTAAAAGGGCTTATAAGCATACTTTGGTGTCTTGTAAGCCCTTAACTGTAAAATTATTAAAAATTATTTAGTTTTTAAATTTAAAATAGTTTTTTCATCTAATCCCGTAGATTTAGATATTTTTTCAATATCAATTCCCATTAATATAAGATTTTTAGCTATTTCTTTTATTTTTTCTTTTTCTCTTTCCTCAAATTCTTTATCAAGGATTGCGTAAAGGTCAACCATTTTAAACACCTCCATAAATTTACTGATTTCCGTTTCATTTAAGTACTTAGAAGATAAAGCGAATAAAGCGGCAATACACATATCACGTTTATATTTATCTTTTACATTCTGTGCAAGTTTTATTGATTTAATTACTATCTCACTTTTAGCCTGCTTACTCTTCATAAGGGGAATAAATGAAATGTTTATAATATCTGAATCATCAAACATTATATTATTTTTCAGTTTGTTTTCTAACTCACAATATATACTATCCCCGTCATAATCACTCATTTTTATTATTTGAGGATTATATTTTACAACGCCCATATCAAGTTGATTTTTTATATTCTTACTGTCTGATGAATATATTATAACTGTGTTTATTTTTCTTTTGTCACGTGCGAACAATCTACAGTCATAAACGCAAAACCTTACTAAGTCACTTTCATTATACACCGTCTGAAACTCTAAATGCAAGTACGAGTTATCTTCAAGCAAAAAAACAAAGTCCATAATATTATCTTTTACTTCAATTATAGGTAATTCAACATTTATTATTTCTTTTATTTTAGTTGTTTTTATCCCATAGAAGTTTAAACCTATTTCTTTGAATGAGGAAACTATGTACTTTTGTATTATATCCTTTGACTTTTGGGAGATATTAGTATTAATTTTCACCACTTCCTTTATATTTTTGTAGTATTTCCTAAGCATAAAATAATTTTATACTTCATAAATATTGAAAAATTTATTATATCTTAAAATATATTATATGATAATATCAAGTTTTAGACAATACCTATATTAGCTATATATTAAAAAAGTGCATTATTTATACAATTAATGCACTTTTTTAATATAATCTTATAATTCTTCAAGTCTTTTTATTCTCTCACTCGTGTAAGGGTGTGTAGATTTTAGCCGTTCAATCAAATTCAATTTTTGGTTTATATTTATATCCTGCAATTCGTACAATACTGAAATCATTTCATTAGAATAGCCAAGTTTATAAGCATACTCGTCAGCTATATATTCATTTTTTCTACTGTTGGCACCTAATAATATACCGATTATTTGAGTATAGCCCCAAACTGCCAATTCTAAAATCACACATAATATATTTACAGAGAATATTAATATTTCAGCAATAAATCCAATCCATATACCAAACCTAAAAGCGGAAGATACAGCTTCTATAAATTTTAATATAAACTTCAAGATTTTTACAGCTATTGAGAATATACTATTCCAAATTAAAATAATTATTAAAATTTGTGTATGCTTATGTACTAAATGCCCAAACTCGTGAGCGATAACCGCCTTTAACTGCTCTTTTGACATTGTCTCAATTATTCCACGAGTTAGAGCTATTGTATTTTTTCCTAAAGCGCAGGCGTTTATTGTTATTGTATCTATGACATATAAGTTTACATTATTTCCTATAGATGGGTTTTGTTTTTTAGTCTTATTATAAACTTCCTCAAAAATAGGCAATAAATATTCTTTTTCTTTATTTGTATTTATTTCTCTTATTCCTTCTGAATATCGTATAAATTTTTCTCCAGCAGGGGATGGGGATAAAGCTATAATTATTAATAAAATAAAAACTATTACAAATATTACTATATCAGATATGTTAAAACCTACAAAGAATAAAAATATCAGACAATTTAATACTGCCAAAATAATAAAATTAATGCTTTTAATAATTAAAACCCCTTTCTGACTTTTATAATATAGTGTTCTGATATATCTTTTGACATATAAATAGCTGTTCCAGTTTTTAAACTTTTAATATCATCAGGGTGGTAAAGATATTTTCTAACTTTTTTTGCCGTTCCGTATCCTGTTGCTGTACTTATATTACTTCTTTCTCCTAATTGGTGAGTTATTTCAAGCGTTTCTCTTGTCCCCAAAACATTAGCCCACTCTTTCGCCGATTTTGCACTGTTTTGACGTAATACACAATATAATTATTGCAATTCTCAATTATTTGTTGTTTAAAAGCGTCATTAACGTTGTATTCTAAATCCGCTAAACTTTGCGTTGCTGAAATACAAGTTACATTCGCACTTCTTGATTTGTTTATTAAGTCTATAAATACAGGGCTTGCGTATACATTTATTTCGTCAAATATAAAAAATATTCTTTTTAAATTACTGGCAAACAACTTGCTTATTGCTTTTTTTGAATCAATAATAATTAATCTTCCTATCAATTTTGACAGTTCAGGGTAAAGCAGGGGATTAAGTATAAATAATATTATTGAGTTTTCTCTTAATGCTGTATATATGTCAATCCCTGTTTCGTCAAAAATATTTCCGATTTTGCTTTCTTGTATAATACTGAATCTTGCGGTAGCATCCATCGCTATTTTAGAACTTGCCTTTATTATTTCTAATGTTTGCATATGTTCGAGTTTATTAATTTTCTTTTCTTTTCTTTTGACAAATTTAAACTTAATGATATAAGATTATCAGAATCAATATATTTTATAATATTTTCAAATGATAGAGTTATGTTTGCTATATTAAGTAATTTTGTAACACGCTGTATATATCGTTCGGCATTCGATTTATAATGTTCCTCACTCCATTCAGTCATATTTATAATCATATCTTTACATATAGTAGATGAAGTGTTTTTAAATGGGTTACATTTATCAGATTTTTCTGGATTATTCATATTTATTGTATATACTTTTCTATCTTTAGAAAATTTTTTTACTATATCAAGTATTGAGCCGTTTCCTAAATCGCCTTTGCCGTCTACAATAAGCAGGGGATAATTTTTATTAACCGCACTTTCAATATAATTTGCTAGTAAAACAGTCTTTCCGCTTCCTGTTGTTCCACATATAAAAAAATGTTTTGAATCATCTCTTGTTGATATTGTCTTTTTGCCGTATGTTCCTATTACAGTTGATTTATTATCTATTTTTTCACCGTCTTTCTTATTTTTTTCATTTTACTTTCTACTTTTTCCGCTTCTGTTTCAAGCGGTAAAATATCATTTATGGGATTATTTATTTTATATGATATAGCAAAAGATAGAGTTATTGATATTAATAAAATTAAAATCCAGCTTTTAAAATTATAGTCAAATAAGATTGTAAATTTTTTATATATTTCGTCCTGTAATATAACTTTTTTCATTATTTCTATAAAGTCATTGAAAAATACATCTACAATACTGAATTTTATTTCTAAAATACTAATTGCTGTAATACCAACAACAGAGGGATATATTTTTCTGACCTTTTTATATTTCATCATAAGTATCATTATAAAAGTTAGGACAAATATAGGAATAAATAATATTGATAATACGGCAATTATTATATATTCTGTATTACTGTTATAATTATTGTTGTTTTCTAATGAACTCATCTATCACCTCCAAGTCGATTATTTCTATATCACCGTATTTTTTTTGATTTTCCTCAAGTATTTCTTTTATTTTTATTTTTGTTTGGGGAACTATCCAAAATTGATAATCGTATTCTGTATAATTTTTCAATATATTTTTTTCAAGTCTTTGTCTTGCTTTTAAACTTAATTCTATTTCAACAGAATATTGATTTTGTCCGCTTTTATATATAAAATCTGGCATATGTTCTCTTTGTCCAAATCCTTTTAAATTTCTTATCTGCTTTTCACTTAATATATCTTTTAAATTTATTTTTCTTTCTTTTACAAAATAAATTACTGTGTCAACAACCGCTATATCGTGTACTATTTGGGAAACACCGCATAATAAAGTAATAAAAATAATTTTTTAAAATTAATACCGCTTC
>CAOJPS010000013.1 GCA_948441255.1 uncultured Eubacteriaceae bacterium
TCGTTTTTGCTGTGTAATTTTGATATTTTCTTCTGCGAAACGTAGTTTCGCTCAATAGTTCTTTGCTTCTTTCTTTCAAGAAAGAAGTCGGGTTTGGGCTGAGAAAGCCCAAGGTTTTTCTTAAGTTAGTGCATATGGGCAGCACCCCACACCCCACAAGTCCTTTAAAAAGGGCTTGACCCTAAACTTTAACAAGCAAAAACTGTCGTTTTTGCTATAGAAAACACCGCACAAAGAGGAAACAAAAATTTTCGGTGAAATTCAGCGAAACGTAGTTTCGCATAAAAGTTTTTGTCTCGCTTTTTTCAAAAAGCGAGCGGAGTTTGAGGCAGAGCCTCAAGGTTTTTGCTAACTTAGTGCATATGGGGCAAAGCCCCACGGTTTTAATTTATGAAACGAATGTAGTCGGTTTTTTGGGGATTGCCATTTTTTTAAAAATGTGGTATAATTGTAAAATAGGTTAATGGATTGTTAGAGTGTTAAATCAGTATTTTTATAATAATACTGTCATTTTTTCTCCTTATGAGAGGAAAGGGGTTTGTATGGCAAAAGAATTACTTGAGCGGGGTTTTAGAGGTATTGATAATATGCCTGAAAAAAGAAGTTTTGGTTTTAATGATTTTCCGGTTGCCGTTGTGGAACTTAGATATATTAATGATGAAATGCTTATTGAGAATGCCAATACTTTTTTTTATAAAACGGCAGGATGTATTGATGAAGAATTTTTTAGGCTTTACGGAAATAATTATAGAGCTATTATACTTGATGATGATTGGGAGAAAGTTAAAAGACAAATTGACGTCGCTTTGAATGAGGGCCGTGATTTTTTTGAATGCGAATATCGCGTTCAAAATAAAAATAATGATATTTTTTGGAGAAAGATAAATGCCGCTAAAATGTCGGATAATTCTGATGATGGCGTGTTGTTTTTATGTGTGTTTAACGATATTACAAATGATAAAGAAATTCAGATTGAGCTTCAGAAAGAAAAAGAAAGCTTTTATACTATAGCTTCTCTTTCCAATGCTCAGCTTTTTGAGTATGAAATATCAAATGACATAATGTATGATATTTCCGGCGGAAAGATTAATGGCTTTTTGGAGGATTTTTCTGAAAATGTGTATAAACTTGATATTTTTCCGGACGATAAGAAAAATTCCTGCGGAAGACTTATTGATTTGCTTAAAAGCGGAAAAAAGGAATTTTATTGTGAGTTTAGACTGAAAAAATATAAAGGTAAAAATGAATGGTATGGTTTTTGGGCAAAAACTATTTTTGATAAAAACGGCGTTCCCCTTAGAGTTATAGGCAAAAGTCAGAATATTGAAAATGAAAAAAGACGAGAGGCTGTTTTTGAGAATATAGTTAATATTGACAGCCTTACAAAACTTTTTAACAGAGAGTATTCTAAAAAACTTATAGAACGTAAATTTGATGAGTCTTTGATGTTATCTCATAGTATTGTCGTGGTTGATATTGATGATTTTTCTCATATTAATAATAGTTTTGGGAAGGTTTTTTGCGATGAAATCCTTTTGGGCGTGACTGCCGGACTTAAAAATATTTTTTCTGATGACGATATTATTGGAAAAATTGGGGAAGACGAGTTTATTATATTTATTGACAATGTGGTTTCAGAAGCTTGGCTTGAGGAAATTCTTGTTAAAATTGAAGATATTTTTAAATGCAGCCGTGTTTGTGAAAAGTATGATACAAATATTACGGGAAGTATTGGCGCGGTTATATCAAAAAAAGGTGATTCTGATTTTGAGGGGAATTTTGAAAAAGCTAATTACGCGCTTTATATTTCAAAATCTGTTGAAAAAAGTAAATTTCATATATTTAACGATACCGATGTAATTCCTTTTATTAATAAAACAAAAGAGGGTTTTGATTTTGGAAGGAAAATTGGCAAGAGGTTTGTTTATAATAAAGAGGTTGTCGCTGAACGTGAGTTTTACTATGAAATTGCTGAATTTGCTTTTGATGTTATGGAAAGCACAAAAAACGTTGACAGCGCCATTAATATTCTTTTTGACAGAGTGGGCAGATATTTTAACCTTAGCCGGGTGGTTTTCAGGGAATTTAGAAATAATGAGGGCAGTTCTTGCTTTATAGCGTATCATTGGTGCAATAAGCCCAATGATTTGAGCGTTAATAATTTGAAAGTCTTTGATTGTGCTGATATTTCTGTTTTTTTGTCAAAATGTGATGAGAACGGTATGTTTATTTATTCGGAATATCCCGGATTTGAAAGAAATCTGGACGCTAAAGCTTATGTGGATTTTGGCGTTAAATCAGTTCTTCGTTTTGTTATTTTTGAGGGAGACAGAGCCTCGGGTTCTATAAGCTTTGATGACCATAATGAGAGAATATGGGGACAGAACGAGATAAGAGCGCTTAAAATGATTGTTAAAATAATTTCCGCTTATATCCTTAAAATAAGAGCGTTTAGAGAGGCTCAGGCTACAGTTGAGAGAATTACAAAATATGATTCCGTTACAGGCGTTATGAAATTTGAAAGTTTTAAAAACGAAGTTGTCAAAATTTTGTATTCTGACGTTGGAGGCAAATATGCTGTTGTTTATTCAGATATAAGTAATTTTAAATATATTAATAAAAGATATGGATATAAAATAGGCGATGAACTTTTGAAAAATTTTGTTATGGAAATGGATGAGTCTAAATTTAGCCTCCTTATTACAAGCAGGATTTTTACAGATAATTTTGTTAGTGTTATTAAACTTGACGACAATATAACCGCTGATAATATAGGCGAGGTGGTGGACGAATATAATAATGGGTTTATCGCCAGACAAAAGAGAATATATGATGAGATAAATATAGGCGTTATTACGGGAATTTATATTTTTAACAATAATTATCCGGATATTGACAAGGATTATGTTAATAAGCTTATTGACAGCGCTAATATAGCGAGAAAATACGCTAAAAGTATTTTGTCGGAGAAAGCTGTGTTCTTTGATTCTAATATGGAACGGAAAATGAAAATGCAGGTGGAAATTCTTACGTCTATGGAAAAAGCGCTGGTTAATAACGAGTTTGTTGTGGTGTTTCAGCCTAAGGTGCGTCTTGGAGGCTCTAATGAGATTGTCGGCGCGGAGGCGCTGGTTAGGTGGGTTAAAAACGACGGAAAGATTATTCCTCCTATGGATTTTATTCCTCTGTTTGAGAAAAATGGATTTGTTGTTAATGTGGATTTCTGCGTTTATGAACAAGTGTGCAAATTTTTAAGTAAAAGAATTAAGGAAAATAAAAAGATTGTCCCTATTTCCGTAAATGTTTCAAGAGTGCATCTTGAAAAAGGGGATTTTATTGACAAAATTCAAAAACTTGTTGAAAAATATAATATTCCAAAAGAGTATCTTGAGTTTGAACTGACAGAAAATATTTTCCTTGAAAATTTTGATAAGACAATTGAAGTTATGTCTGCTCTTAGAAATATGAATTTTAAAGTTTCTATGGATGATTTCGGCTCGGGATATTCTTCTCTTAATTTTCTTAAAAAGCTTCCTGTTGACGTTTTGAAAATGGATAAGGGATTTCTTGACAATGATGAGATTAAGGATAACGATGAGATTGTAATTAAGAGCGTTATTGATATGGCGAAAAGAATGAGAATTACTGTATTGTGTGAAGGTGTGGAAACGGAAAAACAGGCTAAGTTTCTTATGGACGCCGGCTGTGATTTGGCTCAGGGGTATTATTTTTCTAAACCGGTTACAGCGGAGGAGTTTAAGGCTATGCTGTAGAATATTTTTTTGTAATGAAATTGTTAGACGAAGATGTTTGACAATGCCGATGTGATGTAGTAGTATTATATTGAAACACGAAATGCCGGGCGAACGGTATTTCAGCTTTATGGGAGATTAGACTTCTTGCGAAATTCCGTATTTACAGCGATTATTGCTTTAAAAAAATATTTTTTTATTGAGCTGACGTAATTTTGTGATTTCGCAAGAAGTCTATTGACAAAAAATTGCTTGGAAGGATGTGTTTCTGTGAAATGTGTTAAAAAAATTGGGATATTCGTTTTTATGATTGTTCTTTTGACTCAAACCCTTTGTATAGTTTCTTCTTTCGCGGGTACAATTAGAATTACGAAGTTTACCAAATCGCCGGGAACACCGAATACTACTCAGACTATCCTTTTTAGAGCCCGTACTGAAGGCGAGGTTGAAAAGGTGTATATGTCTATTGACGGTGAGAAGGATATATATTTTGAGAGAAAATCTAATAATGTCTGGGAATTGGAAAGAAAACTTACTATTGTCGGCACGAGATATTTGAAAGTGACCGCCGTTGGAAAAAATAATGAGAAACATTATGTGAGAGATACTATTGAGGTTGTTGAAAAGCCTGAAAGAGAGGAAAAAACTACCTCTGAAACTACTACTGAAAGAGTTTTTACAGGCAATATTGAGAAAACTACAGAGGAGGCTTCCTCTGAAACTACTACAGTTATTATTGGCGGAGATGATTTTGACGGCGGAACTTATGACGAGGACTCTAATGTTGACGACAGTTATTTTGACTTTGCCTTTTCTGAAAATATGTCCGCTCTTGATGAGATAGCGGGGTCTTCTGTTTTTATGTTTGTGGGGGATAATACCTTTATAAGAAGGTGGGAGATAAAGCCTATTGACGAAACTAATGATAACGTTAGGTCTTATATTAAAAACGGGTATACTCTTATTCCTCTCAGAGCGGTTTCTGAGGCCTTTGGCGCGGAGGTTTTATGGGATGAGAAAAGCCGTACGGCAAAAATATCATATTCGGGAAAAACAATTGAAATAGAGATAGGCTCGTATATTATGAAAGTTAATGGCAGGGAGGTTTCTTTGGAGGTTCCGGCGGAGATTAATGAGAATAGAGTTTTTGTTCCTCTTAGAGCTGTCGCTGAAAGTCTTAACAAATATGTTTATTATAAAGATAAATTTATTGGCATTACAAACAATGGACAGGAGCTTTCAGATTCGGGACTGGTTCTTATACGTCAAGCGGCTTTGAGAATGATGAATTAAAATATTAGCGGTATTTGACTATAGGCAATACCGCACAATTATAATTTCACAGCTTTGGCTGATATTTCTCATTGTTGCGTCAAGACCTCTTATCATAGGTTCCGACTATGATTGTGAGCTTTTTCCTTGCACTGAAAAATATCATCTCAAACCTGTTTTATTGAATTATGCGGTATTGCCTATAACTTATGACAACATAGCAATTCTTTATTTTGATTGTCTTGGAATTGCTGTAAATTAAATTATAAAGGAGTTTTTACAATGAAATTTAGAAAGATTTTGGCTTTTGGCTTGATTGGCGCTATGATATTTGCTGTTGGCTGCGGGGAGGATTCCTCTGACAGTGATATGATTACTACTGAAAACGATGTTTCTGTTACTGAAAGTATTGATGAAACAGAGGCTGAATCAGTTTCTCAAGTTACGGAACTTACAGAAGATGAAAGAAAAATGATTGATCCTTCTGGTGTGTTCCCTCAGCTTGAAAAAAAAGTTGAGGGTGAAATAAAAGCTGTTATGAAAACAAATAAAGGCGATATTTCTCTTAGACTTTTCCCTAGCAAAGCGCCTAAAGCTGTTGAGAATTTTGTTACTCACGCTAAAGACGGATATTATAACGGAGTTACTTTCCACAGAGTTATTAAAGATTTTATGATTCAAGGCGGCGACCCAAAAGGTGATGGTACAGGCGGTGAGAGTATTTGGGGCGCTCCGTTTGAAAACGAGGTTGTAACTTCTCTTAGACATTTCAGAGGCGCTTTATGTATGGCTAACGCTGGAGCGGACACTAATGGAAGTCAGTTTTATATAGTTCAGAACAACAAGATTGATGACAGTTATAAAACAGAGTTTGAGGAACTGCTGAACGCTCAGGACGAATATGTGTCACCTGAAAGCGGGGCTAAAGTTAAAGAGGTATTCCCTAAAGCTGTTATTAATGAGTATCTTAAAAACGGAGGCTGTCCTTTCCTTGATTTTGGGTATACTGTTTTTGGTCAGGTGAGTGATGGTATGAGTGTTGTTGACTCTATCGCGTCTGTTGAGGTTGACGGTGAGAAGCCTAAAGAAGACATTGTTATAAACTCTATCGAAATTCTTGAATAATTGGAAAGATATCCCCCACTGGACTTTTAGTCCAGTGGGGTTATTTTTTATTAAAAATGAATGTGGAAAAATTTCTAAAGGGTATTGTGCTTTTTTTTGAGGTATGATATAATGAATACAGCATAATTAAAGTTTAAAGGAGTTGAAGTATATGTTGGAACGGCTTTCTATTAAGGCAAAAATTCATTTGATCTCGGTTATTACTATTGTAATTACATTTATTGTGGGAGCGGTGGGTATCTTTGGCACGGTTTATGTGAACAATGAGTATACATATATGGGAGATACGGCAGATGTTCGTCTTGTTTCTTCTTATGGTATTCAGCAGAATTTTGCTGTTATACAGAAAAATCTTGCTGTTTTTATGTCTTTGGCGGCATCGGGAAATTCTACTGATGATGTTGACAAACTGTATTCGGAAATTGGAGAGGCTTTGTTAAATATTGATGAAATTGCCGGTACATACAGAGGAAATCTTAATGGTGACGATACTGTTACGACAGAAAATAAAAATCGTCTTAATAATGATATTGACACTGTTACAAATACTGTTGATAAGGAATATAAAACGTTTATTGACAACCTATATAATGCTTTTAAATCGGGTTCCGCGAGGGAAATGGGAATAAGCAGTTCTGATTTTGATGAGATTAACAAACAAAATGAGGTTATAGCCGAGGCTGTTACTGATATGGTTGCCGCCACTGCTGAAAAGAAAGATGTTATGATTGAGCAGAGCGGTACTGTGGCAAACGCTGTATGGATTATTATAGCTTGTATTTTGATTATCGCTCTTATTGCTGGCGTTATTGTTTCGGGAGTTATTTCAAAGAAAATCGTTAAACCGCTTAAAGACATTATGGGCGTCTTTGAAAGAGTGGCAAACGGTGATTTTAATGTTAATGTGAGAAGTAATGGGCGTGATGAATGCTCACGTATTTTAAATGATTTTTCAGTGGTTGTGGATAATATAAGCAATCTTATTTCGGATATTGAGGACGCTGTTTCAAAGTTTGAAAAAGGAAATATTAATATTGACCTTAATGCTGATAAATATAACGGAGAATATAAAAAGCTTATGTCTGTTATTGTTAAGATGATGGATGGCTTTAATGAGCAAAACCGCTCTATTGTTAAGGCAGTTGTAGCTTACAGCAAGGGCGACTTTGGATTTACTTCTCCAAGGTTTTTGGGGGATAAGGCGGTTATTCACGAATCTTTAGATGACCTTAAGGATAATCTTAAGAAAATTACGTCTGTTCTTAGTGAAACTATTACCGATATTAGAGATGGAAAACTTGATGTGCATCGTGACTCAACTGGGTTTGAAGGTGATTGGGCAAGTATTATTGATGGACTTAACGAACTTATGGAAAATATCGCTTCTCCTATAAGAGATACTATTTCTATGCTTAATTCTATGGCCGCGGCTGATTTTTCAAAGCGTCTTAACGAGGCTTCTTATAAGGGTGAGTTTAACGTTATAGCTAGGACGGCTAATGATTGTGCCGGAAATATATCAGGATATGTTAATGAAATTTCTGGGGTTGTTGACAGAATAGCCCATCAGGATATTTCAATAAATGTGAGCGACAGCTTTAATGGTGATTTCCTTGAAATTAAAGAATCTCTTGAGGTTCTTATTCAAAACTTTAATATACTTATTAAAGATATCTCCGCTTCATCTGAACAAGTGGCTTTGGGTTCTAAGAGTATCGCGGATTCCAGTCTTAATCTTGCTCAGGGCGCTACTGAACAGGCTAACGCTGTTGAAGAACTTAACGCTACTGTTAGGGATATTGCTGACAGAACCGCTGAAAACGCTGAGAAATCGGCTCTTGCCAGCAATCTTGCTATTGAGGCTCAAAACAGCGCCGATGTTGTAAATAAAGAAATGAAAGATATGCTTGTTGCTATGGACGAGATAAGCCAGGCTTCAAACAATATTTCAAATATTATAAAAGCTATTGATGATATTGCTTTCCAGACAAATATACTCGCTCTTAATGCCGCTGTTGAGGCTGCCAGAGCCGGTGAACACGGAAAAGGCTTTGCTGTTGTGGCTGATGAGGTTCGTACTCTTGCTTCTAGAAGTCAGCAGTCGGCTAAGGAAACTTCTGACCTTATTAATACTTCTCTTGAAAAAGTTGAGCAGGGTACAAATATCGCTAACAGAACGGCGGAAACACTTAAAGCTATTATTAATCAGATTATTAAAATTTCTGATATCTTCTCAGAGGTCGCTCAGGCTTCTGAAAAACAGAAGGTTGCTATGGAAGAAGTTAATATAGGTATTTCTCAGATTTCTGATGTTGTTGCTAATAACACTGCTACATCGGAGGAAAGCGCCGCCGCTTCTGAAGAACTCGCAAGCCAGTCCGCTTTATTTAGAGAAACTATTCTTAAATTTAAACTTAAATAAGTGTGTTACAGTATAATTTTAAAACCGTGGGACGCTGTCCCACACCCTGCAAGGGACTGGTCCCTTGACCCATAACGCAAAGCAAATGCTTTGCTGAAGAAAAAATAGCGGTGCAACTATCGCCGCTATTTTTTCACAGCGAAATGTAGTTTTGCGCAAAATTTCTTTGTTTCTTTCTTTTTAAAGTAGTGCCGCAAAGAAGTGCGGTCGGCGTAAGCCGATTTTTGGCGAAGCCAAAAACACTGACTGGGTGTCGCAAAGAAGTGTGGTCGGCGTAAGCCGATTTTTGGTGAAGCCAAAAACACTGACCAAGAAATTGGGTTTGGGCTGAAAGCCCAAGGTTTTAATTTATTAAAAAAATATTGACAAGATGATTATAGTGTATTATAATAATATTGTTATTTATGCATAATATTAATCTCAAAAGAAAAAGTTCTCTTTGGCAGAATGATTTAAAATGATTTTTATTCGTCTTGCTTTGGCAGGACTTTTTCTTTTTTGAAAAATATGTTGACATTTTTTTTACTTTATGATAAAATATGTTTGTTTGCCGCACGGAGAGGTTTTAAAGCTTTTGCTGCCGTATCCGGCGAGTTCTTATTTTGAGGAGGTGTACGTATGTACGCGATTATTGAAACAGGCGGAAAGCAATACAAGGTTTGCGAGGGTGATGTTATTAGAGTTGAGAAACTTGCGGCTTCTAATGGCAAATATGTTTTTGACAGTGTTTTGGCTGTTGGAAACGACAATGATTTTAAATTTGGCACTCCTAAAGTTGACGGTGCAAGCGTTGAGGCTTCCGTTATCGGAAATGGCAAGGCTAAAAAGGTTATTGTTTACAAATATAAACCTAAAAAGACTTTCCATAAGAAAAAAGGTCATAGACAGCCTTTTACCGAACTTAAAATTGAAAAAATTAACGGTTAATTATGATTAAAGCTAATTTTTTTCGTAATGAAAATGATAATATTTATGGGTTTAGGGTTAAAGACCACGGCGACTCTATTGTTTGCGCCGCCGTTTCCGCCCTTACCCTGAATTGCATTAATTCTATCAATGAGTTTACAGACTGTGTTTTTGTCTGTGACCACGATGAGAACGGCGGTTTTGTTGATTTTCAAATTCCTTCCGTGAAAAACGGGGGATTTGATTATGACGCTGATTTGATTTTTAATTGTCTTCTGCTTGGGCTTTCCGGTATTCAGGCGGAATATGAAAATGATATAACTATTGATGATTGTGAGGTGTGAAAGCTATGTTGAAAATGAATCTTCAATTTTTCGCTCATAAAAAGGGTGTTGGTTCCACTAAAAACGGACGTGATTCTGAATCTAAAAGATTGGGGCCTAAACGTGCTGATGGTCAGTTTGTTAAGGCTGGAAATATTCTCTATACTCAGAGAGGTACTAAAATTCACCCGGGTACTAACGTTGGTATCGGCGGAAATGATACTTTGTTCGCTTTGATTGACGGTACTGTTAGATATGAAAGAAAAGGCAGAGATAAAAAACAACTCTCCGTTTATCCTATGGCTTAATTAATATTTTTTAAAAACCCCTTAAACAGTGATGTTTAAGGGGTTTTTTGTTTGCATAGGACGAGGAAGTCTGAAAAGAACTGTCTCCTGATGGATAAAAAGTATTATTTTTGTTGACAAGTTATTGAAAGTATGATACTATTTTGATGTGGAATATTATGTTATTCCGCAAAAAATAAGGATGGAGGAGTAAACGGTTTTGCGGCATATTAATTTTAAAAGCTTTTTTATAAGGAGGAGATTTTGTGATTGACAATTTAATGAGTTACGCTCGTAAAATGATTTCGGCGGTTATACTTTCCGCTATTGTGTTGTCAAATATACCTATTGAGAGTGTGAATGCGGCAGATGGTGATTTTGGGGTGTATACGATACAAATAGCGGACAATAATACGGTGACTGTTACTATTGATGAAAACGGGATTGACGTGAAGGCACTGAAAGGCAGAGCCGCTATTGTTGATAATACTGTTTTCGTTCCGTTAGTTAATAACAAAGTTCCAAAGACGTTAGATGATTTTAGTGTTACATCGTCAAACGCAGAAAATAATATTCAACTTAAAAATTATGAACCGGAAACTAAAACCCTTACGTTTGATATTGGAACAAATGAATATTCTCTTGAACTGTTTGTTTATGGTGATGTTGATGGTGATTATGTCATAACGGCGAATGACGCTGTATGTATTTTGAATGAGCTTAATGGAGGTAATTATTTATCCACAAAAGGTATTTTTGCTGGTGATGTTAATGGCGACTATGTTATAAGCATAAAAGACACAATATATATAATAAATTGTTTTATTGGCGCAGAATATAATTTTCTTGCCGAAATTTCTGGTATTAAAGATAAGGCGCCGACACAAATTGACTTTTCTAAGGTTTCAAGTGATACTATTTATATTGACGCTGACGGAAATGAAAGCGAATATACAGGTGATGTTCCAGGTGATGGTGTTATTATTGAAGCGGTACCTTCAATATCTAATCCTATGATTGGTGAAGAGTTCTATGTTGATTTTGTGTTAAAAAATAATCCCGGTTTTTCGGGCTATGGCTTTACTTTGGAATTTGACCCTGATATTGTTGAGGCGCTTACTAGTACTATAAGAGATTTAAATGAACCAATTGAGGTTAAGTATGAAACAGAAGATCCTAATACTGGTGAGCTTGTGCTTAGCCCTGCTGTTAGGGTTGTAGATATTAGAAATGCTATTTCTCGTGCTGAAAATGGCAAAATTTCATTTGCGAATTTTCTTGATCATTATAATTATTCAGGTGTTGCTAAAAATGACGGGGTAATGTTCAGAATTCCGTTTAAAGCAAAAGCTAGTGGTTCGGCAAACATAACACTTCGCAGCTATAACGGGGATATGCTGGTAGATAGAGACGCTAAAACACTGCCTGCTTATATAAAAAGCAAAGTTGTTGATGTAAGAGAAAAAGTGAACGCTACCGGAATAACTTTGGACAAAACAAAGGCTGAAATTATGAAAGGAGCTACTCTTAAATTAAACGCTAATGTAACTCCTGACAGCGCAAATCAGAAGGTTATATGGAAGTCGAGCGATACTAATGTCGCTTCGGTGGACAGTGACGGCAATGTTAAGGGAATATCAAATGGAACCTCTATAATTACCGCAACGACAGTTGATGGAGATTATTCCACACGCTGTGTAGTTACTGTAAAATATTATGATAAGGTTTATTATGATGAAGACACCTCTGTTTTTAAAGGCGTGGATTCAATTCCGGAAAATGAACTTTGTATTGAGGCTGTGCCATCAAAGTTTTATGTAAATTATGGAGAAGAATTTTATGTTGATTTTAAGATAAAAAATAATCCAGGATTTTCAAATTATGGCTTTAGTATAAATTATAATGGTTACGTTGTTCAGCCGGTTGCTGGGAAAGAGATTGAAATGAAAAACGCGGCAGAGGTAATGTATACAGATATTGACCTTGAAACTGGTGAAACTGTGCAAAAACCGGCTATCAAGGTAAGTAATGTCAGAAACGCAATTCAAAGGGCAGATGAAAATGGATTTAGCTTTGGGGACGTTGTAGTAGATAGTAATTATAACGTTTGTGTTGCGGATGCGGCTGGTGTTATGTTTAGGGTTTATTTTAAAGCTGTTGGTGAGGGTAAATCAAATATATGTATTGGTCCAAAGAATACATTATTTTTAGCGAATTCGGATGGTATAAAAATGCCGTGTTATGTGCAAAACAGTTTTGTTGAAGTAAAAGAAACAACAATTCCAGTTCCAGATACAGACATAAGTATTAATGAGGAAAATGTTGAAATGCCTATGGGAACATTTAGGGTACTTTCTGTTGAAACCGCTCCCGGGGGAGGGAGTATAGCGAAGGAAGATATTGTATGGAGTTCCAGCGACCCGTCAATCGCTTCTGTGTATGATGACGGAACTGTTTTGGCGCACAGGACGGGAACCGTTGTTATTACCGCTGAAACGGAAAGAGGCAAGGCACCGGCGCAATGCGGCGTTACGGTGACTGAGCGGACCGCTTCCTCTCAATATGATATTGGTGATGTTGACAAAGATGGATATGTGACGGCAAAAGACGCCGCTTGTGTTTTGAGAAAGGCTCTTGACAGTTCATATGAGTATCTTCCCGGTAAGTAGTTGAAACCATTAAATAAAAAAAACCGTGGGACGCTGTCCCACACCCTGCAAGGGACTAGTCCCTTGACCCATAGCGCAAAGCTATCGCTTTGCTAAGGAAACACTGATTAATTCAGATAATCATTAAGTCAGTGTTTCCCTAAAAATCGCGGCGGCGGTTTTGCCGCGATTTTTTTAACGGCGAAACGTAGTTTCGCATAAAAGTTCTTTGTCTGGCTTTCTTTCAAGAAAGCCAGTGGGGTGCGGGGCAAAGCCCCGTTGGAGGTTTTTTTAAAAAACTGTTGACAAGATATTCTATATGTGTTATTATGATAAAGGCGATATACGTCTTTTTTTTATGTTTTGAAATTAACGTGAAAGAGGTGGAAGTTTTGAGGACTAAAATTACTTTGGCGTGCACTGACTGCAAACAGAGAAATTATAATACTATGAAAGATAAGAAAGTGCACCCGGACAGAATGGAAACAAAGAAATACTGCAAATTCTGCAATAAACACACATTGCACCGTGAAACAAAATAGGGAAACCGAATGTTTCCATAAATCTTTGTGAAAGGGGCAGTTATCGGTATGGAAGAAAATAATACAAACGAAAACAGCGAGATTGTTTCAAAAAACGATGTTTCATCATCGGATAAAGACAGCAAGAAAAAGAAAAGCAATAAAGACAATAACAAAGGTTCGGGTTTTTTTGATAAACATAAGGCGGAATTCAGAAAAATTAAATGGCCTTCCCGTCAGGAACTTTTTAAGGAAACTGTTGTTGTAATTATCATATCATTGCTTGTGGGCGTTATTATTTTTGGTATGGATACGGTTTTCCAGTTCGGTTTTGATAAAATTAATGATTTGTTAAAAACTTTGTTATAGTTAATTAACTTAAAAATGGAAAAAAGGAAGCGAGTTGATTAACTATATAAGCGCTTAATATGTATTGTGAGGTTTGGTTATATGTCTGAACAGGAATCTGCTAGATGGTATGTTGTGCATACTTATTCCGGCTATGAAAATAAAGTTAAAGCCAATATTGAAAAATTGGTGGAAAACAGAAATATGCACGACAGAATTCAGGAGGTTATTGTGCCTCTTGAGGACGAGGTTGAAATTAAGGACGGCAAAAAAAAGGTTGTTCAGAGAAAAGTTTTCCCTGGATATGTTCTTCTTAAAATGATTATGGATGATGATACTTGGTATGTTGTTCGTAATACGAGAGGCGTCACAAGTTTTGTCGGTCCGGGTTCGAAACCGGTTCCGCTGACGGAGGACGAGGTTTATGATATGGGAATTGAGTCTTATGTCGAAAGTATTGATATCGGCGTTGGCGATTCTGTTTCTGTTATTTCCGGACCTTTTGCTGAATCGACGGGTATTGTTAAAGAAGTTAATATAAATAAACGTACGGTTGTTGTTATGCTTTCTATTTTCGGGCGTGAAACCCCGGTTGAACTTGATTTTGTTCAGGTTCGCCAGTTGGCGTAAGTTGTCGCCGTGGGAGGGAAAATCCCGCTAATTACCACATTTATTTAGGAGGTGCCTTTAAATGGCAAAGAAAATTACTGGTTATATTAAATTGCAAATCGCGGCAGGTAAAGCGACTCCTGCTCCGCCAGTTGGCCCGGCTTTGGGTCAGCACGGCGTTAATATTATGGGCTTCTGCAAGGAGTTTAATGAAAGAACTTCTAAAGACGCGGGCCTTATTATTCCTGTTGTTATTACGGTTTATCAGGACAAGAGTTTTACTTTTGTTACAAAAACTCCGCCGGCTGCCGTTCTTTTGAAGAAAGCTTGCAAAATAGAATCTGGCTCCGGTGTTCCGAACAAAAATAAGGTTGCTACTATTTCTATTGATGAAGTTAAGAAAATTGCCGAAATGAAGATGCCTGACCTTACAGCGGCTTCTTTGGACGCTGCCGTTAGTATGATTAAGGGTACTGCTAGAAGTATGGGCATTGTTGTTCAGGAATAAAGGAGGGGAATCGTTTTGAAAAGAGGAAAAAAATATCTCGAAAAAGAAAAGCTTATTGACAAATCTATGTTATATGATTCTAAAGACGCTGTTGAGCTTGTGACTAAGACAAGCATAGCTAAATTTGATGAAACTGTTGAGGCTCATATTCGTTTGGGCGTTGACTCAAGACACGCTGACCAGCAGGTTAGGGGCGCTGTTGTTCTTCCTCACGGTACAGGTAAAACTGTTCGAGTTTTGGTTTTCGCTAAAGGTGATAAAGCTTCTGAGGCTGAAAAGGCCGGCGCTGATTTTGTCGGTGCTGAAGATTTGGTGGCTAAAATTCAGGGTGAGAATTGGTTTGACTTTGATATTATTGTGGCTACCCCTGATATGATGGGGCTTGTGGGCCGTCTTGGACGTGTTTTGGGCCCTAAAGGGCTTATGCCTAACCCTAAAGCCGGTACTGTTACTATGGACGTCGCTAAGGCTGTTACCGAAATTAAGGCTGGTAAAATTGAATATCGTCTTGATAAGACAAATATTATTCACGTTCCTGTCGGTAAAGTTTCTTTTGGCGCCGAAAAATTGTCCGAAAACTTCCAGACTCTTATGAGCGCTGTTATAAAAGCTAAGCCTGCCGCTACTAAGGGTCAGTATATTAAAAGTGTTGTTCTTTCAACAACTATGGGCCCTGGTATTAAAGTTAATCAGGCTAAAATCAGTGAATAATTGATTTTTTTGTACAACGGGTTTTTGTTGTAAAAATTTGATAGGCTGTTGCGTTCTTTTTGCAACAGCCTTTTTGAAAATTAGGGAGGTAGTTTTATGAAACTTAATTTTAAAATTCTTGCCGCTGTCACGGCTGTGGTTTCTTTGTTCTCCTGTTCCTCTGTTTTCGCTGAAACCGCGGGTATGGTTTATTATAATGAGGAATGTGAAAGTTCTGTTGTTGAGTCTGTCCCAAGTGGGGCTATGAATGTGACGGTTTCTCCATCGAAAGACCAATTGGCTGTAGGCGATGATTTTTATGTTGATTTTATTATAAATAATAATTCGGGATTTGCTTCGTTTGGTATTAAAATTGAGTATGATGATTCTGTTGTTGTTCCTGTAAAAGGAAATACTGCGGAGATGAATAGAGTTTGTGAAGTTAAGTATTTTGATGATGAAAAAGATGTTCCGGCTATTTCCGCGGTAGGTATAAACAGCGCTATTGACAGAAGAGAGGAAAATAATTTCTTTTATGGAAATATTTGTCTTACACAGGGAACAACAATTGGTACGGCGGATGATGACGGCGTTTTGTTTAGAGTGAATTTTAAGGCTGTTGCAGAAGGAAAAACAGATATAAAATTCAGCGCTTTAAAAACTTTAATTTTTGGCAATGACCAGGCTATTAAGGTTCCTGCTTACGTTACTAACGCTTCTGTTACTGTTGGCGGAGGAAGCGGAAATAAAGCGGAGGTTAACTCTGAAAAAGTTTCAGAAAATGAAACAGAAACTGCTTCTGAAAATTCTGGAAGCGGAAAAACTGAAGATAAAACTGAAAATAAAACTGAGGCTGTTTCAGAACAAAATTCACAAACACAGAATGTTGAAAAAGAAACTGAAAATACTAGTAGTGAGAATTTGAGTAATAATTCTGACAATTTTGTTATAAATCTTCCAAAGGAAAAATCCTCTCCAAAAAACTTTGGGGATATTGCCTCAGTTCCTTGGGCTAAAGAATCTATTTCTTCTTTATCTTCTTTGGGTATTATTAATGGTGTTGATAATGTGACTTTTAATCCTAAGGCTTATACATATAGGTCTGATTTTGTATTGGTGATTACAAGGCTTTTGGGCCTTGATGGCAAGGGAGAGAATACTTTCTCGGATGTGGCTGATTCAGCTTATTATGCTGACGCTGTTTCTTTGGCAAGCAAATTTGATATTGTTAAGGGTTCTGATGGTAAATTTATGCCGAGAAATAATATAACCAGACAAGATGTTATGGTTATTCTTTCGAGGGTTCTTGAAAAGGCGGGAAAGCTTCAGAAAGGTGATTCTTCTGTTTTGAATGGTTTTGGTGATTCTTCTAATATTTCAAATTATGCTAAGAATTCGGTGGCTGATTTGGTTTCTATGGGAATTGTTAAAGGCGATAACAATAATATGATTAACCCTAAAGGGTATATTAACCGTGCTGAAATGGCGGTTTTGATTGACAGAGTTTATGATGTTTTGAGTTGACAGAAATTTTTAAATTGTGTTTTTTGAGATTTTAAGGGGGATTTTTATGTTTGACGTGAAAAAATGTTTTTCTGCTTTTTTGGTGGTGGTGTGCCTCTTTTCTTCTATTAATGTGTTTGCTGAAAATGAAGGTGTGACTTTTTATGACTCTGATTATAATAAAAATATTGTTTCTGAGCTGCCAAGGAATGATACCGCTGTTATTATAGAGGGAGAAAAAAATTCCGTTAAAGCGGGAGATACTTTTTTTGTCGATTTCAGACTTAAAAATAATCCTGGTTTCGCTTCTTATGGATTTAGCGTTGAATATGATGAGAGTATGGTTGAACCGATTTCTGTTTCTTCGGAAAATTGTAAAGTTGAGTATGACTATAATTCTAAAATTAAAAATAAATGTATTGAAAGTGAAACTATTAAAAAGGCTTTTGAAAATAGAAGCGACGGCGGTTTTTCTGTTACTGGAATTTGCACTTCCTCTTTGGGGAAGGCTGTAAATACAAAGGGCGACGGAGTTTTGTTTACTGTTGAGTTTAAAGCGCTTAAAAAAGGAAAGTCTTTTATCAATCTTTCGGGCGTTAATGGTTTTATATTTTCTGATTATAAATATAGAAATTTGCCGGTTTATGTTCAGGGTTTGACGATTTCTATAATGGAAAACTTTCAGAATATGGAAAATAGGATAAATGAGTCTGATAAAGATTATGATGAGAATGCGGAACAAGCTGAAAAAAATGATACAGATAAAAAAATGGCGGAGATTTTAATTAATGTGCCTACAAATATGTCGGAGGCCGTGCAATTTAGGGATTTGGCTAGGTATTCCTGGGCAAAAGATTCTATAAGCTTTTTATCGTCTCTTGGTATTGTCAGAGGAACGGGCTGGAGGATTTTTGAGCCGAGCCGGTATATGTCGAGAGCCGATTTTATGGTTATTGTTAAGCGGTTTACAGGTATTGAGGGCAGCGCGGATGTGGATTTTTCTGATGTTGACCCAAGAGCGTATTACGCTGAGGCTGTTGGTGTTATAAGCAATTGCGGGCTTGCCGATGGTATGACAGATACGGAATTTAGACCTAAGGAAAATATTACAAGACAGGAAGTTTGCGCTGTTTTAGCCCGTGTGCTTGACGCCGCCGGAAAACTACGGAAAAGTGACTCCGCTGTTCTGGACAAGTTTATTGATGGGGATTTTGTTTCTCCTTATGCCAGAGAATATGTTGCCGATTTAATTGGTATGGGCATAGTTTCGGGAAACGACAAAAACAGGCTTATGCCTGTTGAACCTATTACACGTGCGGAAGTGTGCGTGCTTGTTAAAAAAGTCTACGATTTGATTAAATAAGACTTTGAAAATATTGAAAACCTTGAGGCTCTGCCTCAAACTCTGCTTCTTTCTTGAAAGAAAGAAGCAAAGAACTTTTGTGCGAAACTGCGTTTCGCTGTTTAAAAAATCGTGGCGGTGTTTTCGCTGCGATTTTTTTAGCAAAGAAATTTTAGGAAACACCGCATAAAAAGTAATAAAAATAATTTTTTAAAATTAATACCAATTCAAGTTGATTTTTCTGTGAAAAATTTAACACATATGCTCAATTATTTTCAAAAATTATTTTTACTTTTGAATTGTGCGGTATTTCCTTTATGCGAAACTACGTTTCGCAAGAGAAAATATTATAATTATATAGCAAAAACGATAGTTTTTGCTTGTTAAAGTTTAGGGTCAAGCTATTTTTAATATGTGCCGCAAAGAAGTGCGGTCGGCGTAAGCCGATTTTTGGCGAAGCCAAAAACACTGACCAGCTTGCAGGGTGAGGGACGGCGTCCCGCGGATTTAAGTTACCATATATGGGACTTAAGTCCCACGGTTTTAAGTTCTTTTGGGGTAATTTTATTTTTATATATAGTGAAAGAACTTGAATAACGGTAAAAAAATATTTTACGTCCGCCTGCGGCAAAAGTTGGTAAGCGAATTGCGAAGCACTTCGCAGACTTTTGAGTAAAATAAATTTTTTTACTTCTTTTTAAGGCAATACCGCATAATTCAATAAAACAGATTTTAGATGATATTTTTCAGTACAAGGAAAAAGCTCGCAAACATAGTCGGAGCCTATGTTAAGAGATTTTGACAAAGTAATGGAAAATATCAGCAAAATCTGTGAAATTATAATTGTGCGGTATTGCCTTAAATTCTTTCACTATAATTGTGATATATTTTATTAAATATTAATTGAAATATTTGTATAGAAGTTGTATAATATAATAAAGAGATATGTGTAACTTTATTGCTGATTATTTCGTGATTGAAAGTTTTGGGCGGCTTGAGAGAATTTTTATTTTATTTTGGGATATAATAGTGGTTGAAACTTTATTTTATAAATATTCAGGTGAGGTATTTTATGATTAAAAAATTTTTCCCCGAAAGATATGTTGAGTCGGTCTTTGAAATCGATTTGGAAAACCTTAAAAATGAGAGCATAGAAGCTGTTATTTTTGATATCGACAATACTCTTGTTCCTTATTTTGTTCCTCGCGCTAATGACAGAATTAAACATTTGTTTTCTAAAATTAAGGATAAAGGACTTAAAGTTGGTGTTCTTTCCAATAATAAAGAACGCAGAGTTTCTTTGTTTTGCAGGGATTTGAATATCGAATATGTTCATAAGGCTGGTAAGCCGGGTGTTAAGGGACTTGGCAGACTTATTAAAAAACTTGGCGTTAAGAACCATAAAAATACCGTTATTATCGGCGACCAGGTGTTTACTGATGTTTTGTGCGGAAATAGAATGGGTATTCACACTATTTTAGTTAAGCCTGTTTCACAGAAAGACGCTTTTGGGACTTGGCTTAAAAGAGGTGTTGAAGCTCTTGTCATAAATTTGTATCTTAAACGGAAAAAAGTTTCCGTTAAGTAGTATAATATTGAAAGAGGTTTTTTATTATGATTATTAACGATTCTTTTACGGGAAAAACCAATGTTTATGGAATTATTGGCGACCCTGTTTGTCATAGCTTTTCCCCCGTTATTCACAATACTATCGCTAAAGCCTTAAACTCTGATTTTGTTTATGTGCCTTTTCACGTTAAAGAAGGCGGAGTTTCTGACGCTGTTAGAGGGGCATACTCATTAAATATTAAGGGACTTAATGTTACCGTTCCTCACAAAAATGCTGTTATTCCTTATTTATGTGGTGTTGAGCGTCGCGCTGACGCTATTGGGGCGGTGAATACTCTTAAATATACAGAAAATGGTTATTTTGGTTATAATACCGACATTTTGGGGATTCTTTATTCTCTCCAAAACAGAGGTATTTACATAAAAGGTAAAAAAGTGCTTATTATCGGCGCTGGAGGAAGCGCTAGAGCCGCTTTAATTCTCGCGGCTTCGGAAGGCGCGGAATCAATTGTTGTGGCAAACCGTACTGTTGAGAACGCCCAAAAACTTAAAGAACATACTTTGAAATATTATAACGCTGATATTTCTGTTTGCGGAATTGACCAAATTTATGAAATTGAAAGTTGTGATATTGTCATACAAACAACTACTTTGGGTTTTGGCGGCAATGTTGGAATTTCTCCTGTTAGGGATTCTTCTTTTTTCCTGGATAAAAAGGTTTCCGCTGTTTTTGACACAATTTATATTCCAAGCAAAACTAAGTTTTTGGAAGACGCTGAATCTTTTGGAATTATGGCGATAAACGGTTTTGATATGCTTATTTATCAGGCTGCCGCGGCTTCGGAAATTTGGCTTGGATTGACTTATGATGAGGAGTTTAAAAAAGATTTGAGAAATTCTGCTGAGAGGGAGATGAGTTTCTAATTTTTTGGACTTATATATACAGTGATTTTTAATTACTGTACAAAGTTCTTTTATTGTTTTGTATTGGAAGTTATTGTAATTGTGTTTTTTGGAGGATATCTTTATGGAACTTAAAAATTGTATGGAAGACGCTGTTGAGCGTTATGTTGATGATATTATGAAAGAATTGGATATGTGTACTTGCAGCAAATGCAGATATGACGTTATGGCTATCGCGCTTAATAACCTTTCTCCGCAGTATACGGTTACTGAGGAAGGCGCTTTATATAATAAAGTTAAATCTATGGAAGTGCAGTTTGATACCAGAGTTATAGCGGAAGTTACTAAAGCCGCTAAGGTTGTTATGAAGGACGCCAGACATTATGAGAAAGAAGAAAAGTAATATTATTTTGACAGGATTTATGGGCTGCGGCAAAACAAGCATTGGAAAGAGAATTGCTTTGAATTTTGAGATTGATTTTATTGATACCGATATTGAAATTCAAAATATATGCGGTATGACGATTAATTCTATTTTTGAAAAATATGGCGAGTGTTATTTTAGAAAACTTGAAAGAAATTATTGTAAGCTTGCCGCTTTGAGCAAAGGCTATGTTATTGCTTCCGGCGGAGGCATTATTAAAGATGAGAGTAATATTGAAAATCTGAAAATTAATGGTGTTATTGTATATTTGAAATGCAGCGCTGAAAAGATTTATAAAAATATTAAAAATGACGCGACAAGGCCTCTCCTTAATGGCGCGGATGACAAGTATGAGCTCATTTGCTCTATGCTTGAACAGAGAGAACCTCTTTATCATAAATATGCCGACTTTATTATGGATATATCAGATATGAGGCTTGAGGAAAGCGCCTGGCAGGTGGGACGAGAACTCAGGAGGCTTGGTTTTATATGAAAAAAGTCAGAATTATAAATGGCCCGAATATAAATTTTACGGGAATAAGAGAAAAGGGTATTTACGGAAATATTAATTATGACGGAATTATTGAAATTATTGAAAGAAAAGCGGCAGAACTTAATTATGACGCGGACTTTTTTCAGTCTAACTATGAGGGCGCTATTATTGATTATATTCAAAAGTGTTTTTTTGAGAAAATTGACGGTATTATAATAAATCCCGGCGCTCTTACTCATTATAGCTACGCTTTGAGGGATGCTATATCTTCTGTAAGTATTCCCACAATTGAGGTACATATGTCTAATATTCACAAACGTGAGGAGTTTAGGCGTTTGTCTGTAACCGCTCCCGTATGCAAGGGACAGATTTGCGGATTTGGGCATTTTGGTTATATTATGGCTCTTTTTGCTCTTAGGGATATTTTTGACAGCAATTCTCCGCTGTAAGCGGAATTTTGAAAACTTTATTTTTTACAATTTTTATAAAACGGTGTTGAATTTGCGGTTTAATACTGATATAATGAAATGTAATTATTTTTAAGGAGGACTTTTTTTATGATTTCAGCCAGTGAATTTAGAAATGGTGTTACTATTGAATATGAAGGCGACGTTTATACAATTCTTGAATTTCAGCACGTTAAGCCTGGCAAGGGCGCCGCTTTTGTCCGTACTAAAATTAAAAATATCAAAACGGGAAGCGTTGTTGAAAAAACTTTCAGACCTACTGAAAAAATGGGCAAGGCATTTGTTGACCGCAAGGACATGCAGTATTTGTATTCAGACGGGGAACTTTTCCATTTTATGGATAATGAAACTTTTGAACAGATTGCTGTAAATTCAAGCGATGTTGGTGACGCTCTTAAATTTGTTAAAGAAAACGAAATGGTTAAAATTCTTTCCTATAACGGTGAAATATTTGGTATTGAGCCGCCGTTGTTTGTGGAACTTGAAATTACGGAAACAGAGCCTGGTTTTAAAGGTGATACCGCTACAGGAGCTACTAAGCCCGCTATTGTTGAAACAGGCGCTTCTGTTAATGTTCCTTTATTTGTTAATCAAGGTGATGTTATTAAAATTGACACTCGTACTGGAGAATATCTCAGCAGAGCTTAATGAAATTTTTTTTACTTCTTTCTTGAAAGAAAAACCCTGGGCTTTCAGCCCAACCCTGACTTTACAAAGACCCTGGGCTTTCAGCCCAAACCCGACTTTACAAAGACCCTGGGCTTTCAGCCCAAACCCGACTTCTTTCTTGAAAGAAAGAAGCAAAGAACTTTTATGCGAAACTACGTTTCGCTGTTATATTTTAAAAACCTTGGGCTTTCTGCCCAGACTCGACTTCCTGGTCAGTGTTTTTGGCAAAGCCAAAAATCGGCTAACGCCGACCGCACTTCTTTGCGGCACCCAGTCAGTGTTTTTGGCAAAGCCAAAAATCGGCTAACGCCGACCGCACTTCTTTGCG
>CAOJPS010000014.1 GCA_948441255.1 uncultured Eubacteriaceae bacterium
TTCACAATTCGCTTACCGACTTTTGCCGCAAGCGGATGTAAAATATTTTTTTACCATTATTCAAGTTCTTTCACTATAATAAAAACAATAGAAATTTCGTGGATTGCTATGAAAGAGGTGTTACTATATGGATTTGAAAATAACAGATACGCGAATTGAAAATCTGCCAGGAGTTCAGGGTACAAAAGAAACTGCCAATCAACCAGATTTTAGTTTTACTTTAAATAAAGTTTCTGACGATAATCTTATGCAGCGTCTTCATAAAATGATGGACGATATCTCGGTTCAAGGTAAAAAGCTTGCTGACCATATGGATATAAGAGATATGAAAAAATACAGAAGTATGATTACCGACTTTATAAATGAGGTTGTAACTAATTCTCACGAGTTTTCAAGAGAAAATTTTCTTGACAGAAGAGGACGTCATAGGGTTTATGGAATTGTTAAACTTGTTAATAAAAATGTTGACGAGTTGGCTCAGGAACTTTTGAAAAAAGAAAAAGACCATATCGCTATTCTTGATAAAACTAATGAAATTCAAGGTTTGCTATTGGATATTATTGTGTAGGGAATTGATTGGTTTGGCATACTTTGGCGGGCTTCTTTAAAATGACAGTTTGGAGGGTAAATATGGGTATTGCGAATAACTTTCAGGATAAACTGAAGAAGATTTCCAAGCAGGCAAAAGATACTTTTGACTATGCGAAAATGGAAATAAAAATTAAATCTTATGGCAGAGAATGCAAAAAAAGGTATACAAGAATGGGTATGCTTGTGTATGAGTGCAGAAAAAAAGGCAGCGCTGTTAATGGTGAGGAAATTGAGCATATATGCAGGGAAATTGACAAGTTTAAACACAAAATAAAGATTATTCAAAGACAGATGGAGGAAATTAAAGAAAAGGATTGTTCTGTTTTAGATTCTGACGATTGTTCTAAAAAAGAAAAAAATAAGGTTTTTTTGAAGAAAAAAGACAGTAATAGTAAGGATATGGAGAAAGAAGCGAAACTTCTCAAGTTTTGTCCAAAATGTGATGTGGGAAATGAACCTGACGCTGAAGTTTGTGTAAAGTGTGGACATAAATTTGAATAATTGAGTAAATCTTTGAAAATTTGAGTAAATTAAAGAAAATACCTTGTATGGGTATTTTTTTTGAATTTTTTTAGCACTCACAAAGGTTGATGGCTAACAAAAGAAGATGTATAATATAAGCAGTTAATGGAAATGATGTTATTGAAAATGAAAATATAGGGGTGATTTATTATGTTATGTGAGAAATGTAATAAAAATTCTGCTACTATTTACTATCAGCAGATTATAAACGGAGAAAAAAAGGAATTTCATCTTTGCAACGAATGTGCTTCCAAAATGCAGGGAGTACCTTCTTTTGACAATATGTTTAAAGGATTTCTTGATAGTTTTATGGATATGGGAAACGTGGGGTATGCTAAACAAAGTTCCTTTGCCTGTCCTTCCTGCAAGATGACTTTTGATGAATTTAGACAGACAAATAAAGTTGGGTGCGCTGATTGTTATAACGCTTTTAAAAGGCAATTTGGCTCAGTTCTTAAAAATATTCACGGCAGTGTGCGCCATTCGGGAAAAATTCCTAAAAATGCCGGAGCGAAGCTTTATACCAAGCGGGAAATTGAAAAGTTGAGGGAAGAACTTAAAGGGGCTGTTGAAAATGAGGAATATGAACAGGCGGCTAAAATTAGAGATAAAATAAGAGAACTGGAGGGAGGTAATTTTAATGAATAAATGGTATGATTCTTCTGAAACAGGTGATAATATTGTTATATCCTCAAGAATAAGGCTTGCCAGAAATGTTAAAAAATATCCTTTTTCTTGTAGACTTTCTGAGGAACAGGCGTATAATCTTATAGATGATGTTAAAAACTCAATTAAAAATTCCAGGACGGTTTTTGGCGATAGTTTTGATTTTATTAATCTTAATGAAAAATCGGAGATTGAAAAACATTCTTTGCTTGAGAATCATTCAGTTAGTCCAGAGTTAATTAATAAAAATAAACCTTCCGCTGTTCTTATTAAAGACGATGAAACAGTTTCAATTATGATTAATGAAGAAGACCATATTCGTATACAAACAGTTTTCCCTGGATATAATATAAAAAAGGCCTGGGAATTGGCCGATAAAATTGATAATCTTGTTGAGGAAAGCATTGAGTACGCTTTTGACGAGGATTATGGATATTTGACTTCGTGTATTACAAATGTTGGAACGGGAATAAGAGCGTCTTTTATGATTCATATTCCTCTTATTGAAATGTTTGGACAGGTTGAAAACCTTGGTCAGGCTATAAGTAAATTTGGTATGACTTTGAGAGGAATTTATGGAGAAGGCTCGGAACCTCTTGGAAGTATTTATCAGATTTCAAATCAGGTTACATTGGGTAAAAGTGAATGTGAAATTATTGACGCTCTTAAAAATGTTACAAATCAAATTATTGAACAGGAAAATGAACTTAGACAGAACCTTATGAAAAATCATAGAATTGATTTAGAAGATAAAATATTTCGCTCTTACGGAGTTTTGTCAAATTGCAGAAAGATAAACTCAAAAGAGGCTATGCAGCTTCTTTCTGATTTAAGGCTTGGCATTATTACAGGTATTTTGGAAACAAACGGTGATGTTAATATATATAAAATTATGATGGATATTCAGCCGGGTAATTTGATTAAGAATATGAGTAAAAACGTAAGCGCTGATGAGAGAGATATTCAAAGAGCGAAATATATAAGAAAATGTTTGGAAAACAATATTTAAAGGGGGTTACATAAATGCAGATTAAATTTACCAAAAAAGCGCAGCAGGCTATTGAGGAAGCTCGCAAATCTGCCGTTGAGCTTGGACAGGGGTATGTGGGGTCGGAGCATTTGCTTATTGGTCTTTTGCGCTCGGATAATTCGGTTGCTTTTAAGGCGCTTGAACAACAGAATGTTTCAGAAAATGATGTGATTGAAAAAATAGGAGAACTTATTGGAGTTGATTCTAATCTCGCTGAAATGCCGGTTGATTTTACTCCAAGGACTAAACGTATTCTTGAAAAAAGCCTTCAGGAGGCTATTAATATGGGAACTACCTATATTGGGACAGAACATTTGCTCTTAGCTCTTATAAAAGAGGACGATTGTATCGCTACAAGGATTCTATCTATTTTAAATGTAAATGGAAACAGGCTTTATGATGATATTTTGGCTATGCTTGGTGAAGCTGAAAATAGTGGAAGTGATATTCCTATTAATACAAGCGGAAAGAAAAATAAGAAAAATTCCAGAACTCCTACTCTTGACCAATACAGCAGAGATTTGACGGTTATGGCTGGAGAAAGTAAGTTTGACCCGATTATAGGAAGGAATAAGGAGATTGAACGCGTTATTCAGATATTGAGCAGAAGAACAAAGAATAATCCTTGTCTTGTTGGTGACCCTGGCGTTGGAAAAACCGCTATCGCTGAAGGATTGGCTCAAAAAATAGTTGTCGGCGACGTTCCGGAAATACTTAAAGAAAAAAGAGTGGTTTCTTTGGACATATCATCTATGGTTGCTGGAAGCAAATATAGGGGAGAGTTTGAGGAACGTATTAAAAAAGTTATTGAGGAAGTTAGAAAAGCTCAAAATGTTGTGCTGTTTATTGATGAACTTCATACTATTATAGGCGCGGGCGGCGCTGAAGGCGCTATTGACGCTTCTAATATTCTTAAACCATCTCTTGCCAGAGGTGAGATTCAGGTTATTGGCGCTACAACATTAAATGAATATAGAAAGTATATTGAAAAAGACGCCGCATTGGAAAGAAGATTTCAGCCTGTCACTATTTTGGAGCCATCAGAGGAAGACGCTGTTGAAATGCTTAAAGGGCTTAGAGATAAGTATGAGGCACACCATAATGTTCAGATTACAGACGGCGCTATTATTGCCGCTGTTAAACTTTCAAACAGATATATTTCTGACAGGTTTTTGCCGGATAAAGCTATAGATGTGCTTGATGAAACAGCGTCAAAGGTTAGACTTAAAACATTTACGGCTCCTCCCGCTGTTAAGGAACTTGAGAATGAGATATCCGCTCTTGAGAAAGAAAAAGAGGCTGCCGTTAAAACGGAGGAGTTTGAAAGAGCGGGAAGGGTTAAAAAGAAACAAGATGAAATAAAAGAACAGCTTAAAAAGGCAAAATCTGACTGGCAGGCGAAAAATAATAAAGATACTCAGATTGTTGAGGAAGAAGATATTGCTGATATTGTTTCAAATTGGACGGGAGTTCCTGTTAAACAGCTTCAGGACGAAGAAGGAGAACGTCTTAGAAATATGGAAAATATTCTTCACGAAAGAATTATAGGACAGAGTGAAGCTGTTAAATCTCTCTCAAAAGCTATAAGGAGAAGCAGAGTTGGACTTAAAGACCCTAAAAGACCTATAGGCTCATTCCTTTTTCTTGGTCCTACGGGAGTTGGAAAAACAGAACTCTCAAAGGCTTTGTCAAATGTGCTTTTTGGTGAGGACGACGCTATGATTCGTGTTGATATGAGCGAGTATATGGAAAAACACAGCGTTTCGAAACTTATTGGCTCTCCTCCGGGGTATGTGGGATATGATGAGGGCGGACAGCTTTGTGAAAAGATAAGAAGAAAGCCTTACTGTGTTATTCTTTTTGACGAAATTGAAAAGGCTCATCCAGATGTGTTTAATATCCTTCTTCAAGTGCTTGATGACGGGCATATTACAGACGCTCAGGGAAGAAAAATTGATTTTAAAAACACAGTTATTATAATGACTTCTAATGCTGGAGCGAGAAGTATTACTTCTCCTAAAAAGCTTGGGTTTAGCCAGTCTGATAATTCAAGCGTTCAGAATTATGAGGATATGAAAAAAGATGTTATGGAAGAAGTTAAAAGGATTTTCAGACCTGAATTTTTGAACCGTATTGATGATATTATTGTATTTCACCCTCTTGAAAAAGAAGATGTTAAGAAAATAGCTAAACTTATGTTTAGTGAACTTCAAGCAAGAATTAAGGAAAATACTCAAATTGATATTGATATTACAGACCAGGCTATTGAAAAACTGTCAGAGATAGGATTTGACCCATCTTATGGAGCAAGGCCTTTAAGGCGAGCTATTCAGAGTCAAATTGAGGATTTATTTGCCGAGGCTGTTCTTGATAATAAATATAAGGCCGGAGATAACGCCACAATTTGCGTTAAGGATGGAAAAATATCAATAAAATAAATTATTGATAAAAATAAACAGGATATTTTATGGATTTTTTAAATCTGTAAAATATCCTTTTTTATGATATGGGAAACACCGCACAAAAGGATATCAAAAATAACGTGAGTTCGATTAGAAATTACGATAAAACCCAGCGAAACGAAGTTTCGCACAAAAGTTTTTGCCTCGCTTTTTTCAAAAAGCGAGCGGAGTTTGAGGCGGAGCCTCAAGGTTTTTAACGCTCAAAGAGCATTTTTTGGGGGGGGGTTGGACCCTTTTTGCGATAGAAAAAGGGTCCAATTAAATATAAACTTCATCGAACTCACGTTAAAAATAATTTTTTTATTTGTTGGTGTTTCCATTAAAAAATTTAAAGAAAATGTTTTCTTTTTTAGAATAATATGATAAAATGATATAAACACATTTTAGCGCAAGGAGTGAGAAGTTTGTATAAAAGGATTCTTTTGAAGCTTAGCGGGGAGGCTTTGACTAGTGAGTCGGGGCAGCCCTTTGATAATTTTATTATAGACAAAATAGTTTTACAGATTAAATCTATTATTGATAAGGGGATTCAGACATCTCTGGTTATTGGGGGTGGCAATTTTTGGAGAGGCAGAAGCGCTAACCCTGAAATGGACAGATGCAAGGCTGACCAGATAGGTATGCTTGCTACTGTTATGAACGCTGTATATGTAGCTGATTTTTTGAGGCAAAGGGGTCTTTCCGCTGTTGTTATGACTCCTTTCGCTATCGGGACTATGACGGAAATGTTTTCTAAGGATTTGGCGGTTGAGTATCTTTCTCAAAATAAGATTATTATTTTTGCTGGAGGTATTGGACACCCTTTCTTTTCTACTGATACGGTTACCGCTTTGCGTGCCTGCGAGCTTCAGGCGGATGCTATTTTGTACGCAAAAAGCATTGACGGCGTTTACAATGACGACCCAGCTAAAAATCCTGACGCCGTTAAATATGATACTATTAAATGTAAAGAAATTGTGGAAAAAAATCTTAAGGTTATTGATATAGCGGCAGCTAACCTTTGCTATGAACAGTCAATTCCTGTTGTTATTTTTGGCCTTTTGGAAGAAGATTCTATTGTTAAGGCTGCTTTGGGTGAAAAAATAGGTACTCTTGTTACCATATGATACTTATAATAATATTTATATATTTTTAGGAGGTTTATTATGTCTAAACATACTGACGCTTTTGAGGAAAAAATGAGTAAATCGGTTAAAAGTCTTGATACAGAACTTAATACTATACGCGCGGGACGGGCTAATCCTCACGTGCTGGATAAGATTACTGTTGATTATTACGGAGTGCCGACTCCTTTAAATCAAGTGGGAAATATAAGTATTCCTGAAGCAAGACTTATTCAAATTCAGCCGTGGGATATTTCTGTTATGAAGGAAATTGAAAAGGCTATTAATGCTTCTGATTTGGGAATTAATCCTACAAATGACGGCAAAGTTATTCGTCTTGTGTTTCCTGAACTTACAGAGGAAAGGAGAAAGGCTCTTACTAAAGATGTTAAGAAAAAAGGTGAGGATACTAAAGTTGCTGTCAGAAATATAAGACGAGATGGTATGGACGCCTTGAAAAAGCTTGAAAAAGATAATGAGATTACAGAGGACGAACTTAAAACTCTTGAGGAGGAAATGCAGAAAATTACTGATAAAAGCGTGGCTGAAATTGATAAGCTTGTGGAAGCTAAAAACAAGGATATTATGGCTATTTAGCTGTTAGCTGCTCATATTTTTATAAAATAAAAATATGAGCAGTCGTTGACTTTAACGCTTATTTCGGCTTTTTTTAAATGCCGAATATTTGGCACAAAGATGCCGGAAAATTATTTTTATGGGGAAAATTTATATGAAAAAGATTTTTATTGCGCTTTTGTCAGCGATGTTTATTAATACTTCAGTATATGCGGATAAATTGGTTGTTAATGGGAAATTAGAGTTAACGGAAGCCGAAATTATTGACGGAAAAGCGTATTTTCCGGTGAGAAACTTATTTGAGAATTTGCGCTGTTCTGTTGAGTGGGATAGTAATACGAAAACAGTATTAATAACTGATATTGATGGAAAAATTATGGCTGAAATAAAAAATGGAGAATCATACTTGACGGATTATGAGGGAAATAAGATTTTTGAATTTGGCAAGCCTTTACAGATTTTTAATTCAAAGATTTATATTTCATTAGAAAAATTCGCTGAGGCTAACAATGCTGAATTTGAATGGGATAAAAGTTCAAAAATAATTAAAATTACTGAAAATGGCTCTGGATATGATAGTGTTGAAAACAGAGTTGATATAAATAATAATATAGGGGTGTATAATTACGCTTATGGCGGTGGAACGTCGATTTGTTCAAATGGCGGACTGGCGACTGTTTATGACGGGTATATATATTATTCGGCTGTTTCGGATTATGATGATAATACTCTTTTTATATACAGAATGAATATGGATGGGACGGATAAAAAAATAATCGCTTCTGTTCCCGGAAGTGAAAGCTGTACACATCTTAAAGGATATAATGATGAACTTTATTTTTTTAACGGCTGTTTTAATTATGATTTATGTAAAGTTAATATACAAAACGGTGAATTTAGTTATGTTGTTTCTTTGCCTGAAAAAGAAGATAATTTGGACAACGCTTTTTATAAAAACGGAATTTTAGAGTATAGGAAAAATGTTTTAGGGAATGATTTTTATTTAAAAGATGGATTTTTATATTATAATGTTATAAGTATTGATTTTGACGAAAAAAACTCCATATATAAAAAGGAAATTTCTTCGGGTGATGAAAAGAAAATTTTTACGGAGGATTATAATAGTTTCAGAAGATTTGATTTAATAGGGAATAAAATTCACACTTCAAATAATGAATTTTATTTTATGAAAATGGATATGGACGGAAATAATATTGAATTTGATGAGTCGGCGTTATGTGAAAATGTGATATTTAATGGTGTAGATTACAATAATTTATGGTATAAAGTTTATAGTAAAATCTCTGACAGCTCATCAAATGAGGATATTGATTTGCATATTTTTAATATAAAAGACGATAAGGCGTATTTTACAAAGGCATATTGGGAAGACATAGAGCAAAACTATGGTCTTGTTGAGGAAAAAAGTCATAAGGCTATATATAAAATGGATATCTTTGCGGATGAGTATATAAAAATTGCGGACGGTGAAAATATTGACTCTATAAATATAGTGGGCGACTGGATTTTTTACAGAGATAACGGTGAAACGTATATGATGAAAACTGACGGAAGCGAAAAAAGCAAGGTTTAATTTTTTTATTTTGCCTTGAAAGCGGGAGGAGAAAATTATGGATAATTCTTTACCAAGGCATATCGCTATTATTATGGACGGAAACGGAAGATGGGCGAAAAAAAGATTTATGCCCAGAAGTTTTGGTCATAGGGCTGGTGCCCAGGCGCTTAACAAGCTTCTTAAAGAGGCTGATAAAATAGGAATTGAGCATATTACTGTTTATGCTTTTTCTACTGAAAATTGGACTCGTTCGGAAGAAGAGGTTTCCGCTCTTATGGGATTGCTTAGAGAATATATTGACGATTATATAAAAGATAATGAAAACAGTAATATTAAAATAGACGCTATAGGTGATTTGTCACGCCTTGATTTGGAATTGCAGAGCAAAATTAAAAAACTTGAAGAAATTTCTTCTCATAAAAAAGGTCTTAATTTACATATAGGATTGAATTATGGCGGACGAGATGAAATTATAAGAGCCATAAAAAAATTGTGTCTTGATGTTGGAAAAGGTTCTGTTTCGGAAAATGAAATTGATGAGAAACTTTTTTCTTCTTATCTTGATACAAAAGATATTCCTGACCCTGAACTTGTTATAAGGACAAGCGGTGAACAAAGACTTAGTAACTTTTTGCCGTGGCAGTCGGTTTATTCGGAGTTTTATTTTACTGATAAGCTATGGCCTGATTTTGATATTAAAGAACTCGCTAAAGCCGTTGAGCAGTTTAAAAACAGAGAAAGACGCTTTGGCGGAAGATAGGAGTTGTTGTTTTTGGTTATTCGTACTATATCGGGTATTGTTGGATTGCCTATATTGGCGGTGTTTCTTGTTTTGGGAGGAACATATCTTAAATTTGGTATTTTCTTTTTGTCAGTTATGGGATTATTTGAGTTTTATAGGGCTGTTTCAAAAAAAATAATGCCTGTTCATTTTTTTGGTTTTTGGGCTACAATTTTATATATTATTTTTCTGGGTGTTAATATTGAAACAGAGTATTATCTTGCTGGCGCTATGGTTTTGATGCTATGTTCTTTGTCATTTACAGTTTTTATGCACGGAAAAATAAATATCTTTGATGTGTGTGTCACTGTTGCTGGTTTTTTTTATATAACTCTTATGCTTGGCAATATATATCTTATAAGAGAGAGTGAACACGGAGCTTATATTGTATGGCTTATTTTTATATGCGCTTTTTGCAGTGATACAGGCGCGTATTTTACGGGTTCGGCTATTGGAAAGCATAAGCTTACTCCGGTTTTAAGTCCTAAAAAGACTTATGAGGGCGCTGTTGGGGGTATTTTATTTACAGTTTTTGTGGCAGGATTTTATGGGTATTGTATGTATGAGTTCTGGCACGTGGGAAAAGAAAATATGTTTTTGCTTTATGCGGTTTTGGGCGCTGTCGGTTCGGTTTTCGCTCAGATTGGTGATTTGGCTGCGTCAAGTATTAAGCGCTATGTTGGAATTAAAGACTATGGAAAAATTATGCCTGGTCACGGTGGTGTTCTTGACAGATTTGACAGTGTACTGTTTACATCACCTATTGTATTTATTTTTATTTCTATTGGAAAGGAAGTTATTTTTTGAAAGGAATTTCTATTTTAGGTTCTACCGGCTCTATAGGAACTCAGGCTTTGGAAGTTTGCCGTAATCTTGGTATATCTGTTTTTGCTCTTACAGCTAACAATAGTATAGATTTGTTGGAAAAACAAATTTATGAATTTCATCCGGAAATTGCCGCTGTTATGAATGAGGAAAAAGCTTTTGAATTGAAAAAAAGACTGAGATTTTCTTGTGAGAAAACAGAAGTGCTTTCTGGGATTGACGGAATTAATATTGCCGCTTGTTTTGAAAAGTCTTCTGTTATTCTTAATTCTCTTGTGGGAAATATTGGACTTGAGCCTACCCTTAACGCTGTTAGGAAAGGAAAGAATATTGCTCTCGCTAATAAGGAAACGCTTGTTACGGCTGGTGAACTTGTTATGAGAGAGGCTGAAAAATTTGGAGTTGAAATTTATCCTGTTGACAGTGAGCATTCGGCTATTTTTCAATGTTTGCGTGGGAACTCTCAAAATAAAATAGCCAAAATTCATTTGACGGCTTCGGGCGGACCTTTTAAAGATTATAAAAATTTTGACAGTGTTACTGTTGAGGACGCGCTTAATCACCCCAACTGGAATATGGGCAGAAAAATTACTGTTGATTCCGCTACAATGATGAATAAAGGTCTTGAGGTTATTGAGGCGAAATGGCTTTTTAATGTTGACGTGAATATGATTAATGTTGTTGTACACCCTCAAAGCATTATTCATTCTATGGTGGAGTTTGAGGACGGAGCGGTTATCGCTCAGCTTGGAGAGCCTGATATGAGAGTGCCTATTCAATATGCCTTGACTTATCCTGAAAGAGTGAAAAATGATTTTCCTAAAATTGACTTTTTTAGCTGTGGGGAACTTACTTTTCAAAAACCTGATTTTAAACTTTTCAGATGTCTTTCTCTTGCTTTTGATGCTATAAAAACAGGAGGAACTTTGCCCTCAGTTATGAATGCCGCTAATGAAATTGCTGTTGAGGCTTTTCTTGAAAGAAAAATTGAGTTTTTGGATATTCCTAAACTAATAGAAAAAGCTATGAACGCATATAATATAAAATATAATTATAGTTTTGAAGATGTTTTTGAGGCAGATTTGTGGGCGAGAGGTTTTGTTGAAAAAGAATTGTCTTCTGACGCTTACAGACATTAGACTTCTTTCGAAACTTCATATTTTATAGTTTCGAAAGAAGTCTATATATTATTTAATGGGGTGAATGTATTGTCTATAATTATTACTATTATTATTTTTGGAATAATTGTTATGATTCACGAATGGGGACATTTTATAGCCGCTAAAAAATGCGGTGTTATTGTTGAGGAGTTTGCTGTTGGAATGGGCCCTAAAATATGGGGAAAACAAAAAGGCGAAACTTTGTATTCGATTAGAGCGTTTCCTATAGGCGGTTATTGTAAAATGGCTGATGAGGATAAGGAAGCTTTCTCAAACAGAGGTTTTAACGGAATTTCTGTTTGGAAGCGAATGATTATTATTTTGGCGGGCGTATTTATGAATTTTGTTTTGGCTATATTTATAAGCGCTGTTATGGTTATGTTTACAGGATATGGTGAAAATATCGTTTCAAGAGTTTCTGAAAACAGTCTTGCTGAAAATATTGGAATTATCGCTGGTGATGAGATTGTTAATATTGATAATTCGGGCATTCATTTGTTTGATGATGTTAATTTTAGGCTTTCTCAAAGAAAAAGCGAGAATATTTTGGTTGGTTATGAGAGAAACGGGGAGTATTTTGAAACTGAGGTTAATATAAAAAACGGTGAAAGACTGGGAGTTGCTTTTGGAGCGAAAGCGCCTTTATTTGGTGAAGATATTGAAGGTGTTGAAAAGGTTGGATTTTTTGAGTCAATTAGAGTGGGTTTCTGGAAATGTGTTTATATGGTTAAAATTACTTTTTATGGGCTTTCAGAACTTTTTACTATGAGGGTTTCTTTGGACGATGTCGCCGGGCCTATAGGTCTTACTACTGTAGTTAATGATGTTTATGAGGAAACTATAAAAGAAAGTGTATGGAATATGATTGGAAGTATGGCTAGTATTGCCGCTTTGTTAAGCGCTAATCTTGGAGTTATGAATCTTTTGCCTATTCCGGCTCTTGACGGTGGGAGATTTGTTTTTCTGCTTATTGAGGCTATAAGAAGAAAACCTATTCCTCCTGAAAAAGAAGGTATGATTCATTTTGCCGGGTTCGCGGTTTTGATGGCTTTTGGTATTCTGATTGCTTTTAATGATGTTTTTAAATTGCTGTAGTGAGTATTTATTTTGATGTTTCTGCTTTGAAAGGTGGATTTTTATGCTGTTTGAAAGGAAAAAAACCAGAGTTTTAAATATAGGCGGAGTGAAAATAGGCGGAGATAATCTGATTGCTATTCAGTCTATGTGTAATACGGATACAAGAGACGCCATATCTACAATCGCTCAGATTAAAAAACTTGAAAACGCTGGCTGTGATATTATTAGGGTTGCTGTTCCTGATATGAAAGCGGCGGAAGCTTTGAGGGATATTAAGAAAAATATTAATATCCCTCTTGTCGCTGATATTCATTTTGATTATAGGCTTGCTCTTAAAGCTGTTGAAAACGGAGTTGACAAGCTTAGAATAAATCCTGGAAATATAGGTGGAGAGGAAAATGTTAAGGCTGTCGCTAAAGCTTGCAAAGAAAAAGGGATTCCTATTAGAATAGGGGTAAATTCGGGTTCTCTTGAAAAGGATATTCTTGAGAAATATGGAAGAGTTACGCCGGAGGGACTTGTTGAAAGCGCTTTGAGGCATATTGATATTTTGGAAAGATATGATTTTTATGATATCGTTGTGTCAATTAAAGCGTCAGATGTCTTATTTACAGCTAAAGCTTATTCACTTTTGTCTGAAAAGGTAGATTATCCTTTACATATTGGAATTACGGAGTCGGGAACAGTATGGGGAGGTTCTATAAAGTCTTCGGTTGGCATAGGGCTTATACTTGGTATGGGAATAGGTGATACTATAAGAGTTTCTTTGACCGGCGACCCTGTTGAGGAGATTAAAGTTGGAAAAGCTATTTTGAAAGCTTTGGGGCTTAGAAAATTTGGGGTTGAGTTTGTTTCTTGCCCTACCTGCGGAAGAACGGAAATAGACTTGATTTCTATAGCTAACGAAGTTGAGAAAAGATGTTTGGGTATTGATAAAAATATTAAAGTCGCTGTTATGGGTTGTGTTGTTAATGGCCCGGGCGAGGCTAAAGAAGCTGATATTGGCATAGCGGGGGGAAAAGGAGAAGGTCTTATTTTTAAAAAGGGCCGTATTTTAAAAAAAGTTAGTGAAGAGGCTCTTGTTGACGCGTTGATTGAGGAGATTATGAAGATTTGAGAAAAAAAGTTTGATAGACTTCTTTAGAAAAATATCGCTGTAATTTAAAATTGTTGTATTTTTTTAAACAATATATTAATTCTAAAAGAAGTCTATTATTGATTTGGCAGGTGAGTTTTTTGGATAATTTGGCAGATTTAAAAAGTTTTGAGGAGGTTTTTTCTAAATTAAAATTATCAGCTAATGTTTTTAGTGTTTTGAAAAAGACAAAGGTTGACAAGGTTAAAATGTCCAAAAGAACTAAATCTATGGATATCGCCCTTATTTGTGACAGTGTTCTTAATGAGTCTTGTTTTCCTGATTTTGAAAGCGACATTAAAAATAATTTTCCTTTTGTTTCTGATGTGAGTATAAATATTTTTTATGATGTTGAAAATACTTTTAAAGAAAAAATTGATGAGTATTGGGTTAATATTTTAAATTCTGTAAAAAGAAAAAGTCCGTTATGCTATAACCTTTTAAAAAACGCTGTATTGGAAGTGGAAGGAAATACTATTATTGTAAATGTTGACTGTAAAAGTGCTTTTTTGTTTAGAGCAAAGAAAATTGACGAGAAAATTAAAAGTGATTTTAATAAAAGGTTTAATTTGAATGTTATGGTATTATTTAAAAATAATCCCATAAAAGCTAAGCCTGATTCTGAGAAAAAAGAGGAAATTAAAAGCATTATTAAAAAAGTTAGTGAATTAAATTTTGAAAAACAAGAAGAAAAAAACGATAAAGTGAAAAATAATAATACTTTTAAATCATCTTCTGAACAAAGGAATTTTTCAGATAATTCTAAATTTAGAAAGAAGAGAATTAATACTAAATTTTCACAGTTTAACGATAATATTGTTAAAATAAGAGACTCTGTTATTGAGGGTGAAACAATTGCCATTTCGGGCAGGATATTGGCGTTTGAGGAAAGAGAAACTAAAAACGGCAAGTTTGTTATAAGTATTGATATTACTGATTTTACTGATTCGGTTTCTGTTAAATTTTTTCTTAAACCTGAAGAATATACTGATGAAATTAAAAAACTGATTAAAGTTAAAAATTATGTCAACGTTAAAGGCAGAGTTCAATTTGACACTTTTGCTGACGAATTGAATATTATAGCAAATAATATATGTGAGGGAAACGCCCCTGAATTAAAAACAGATGATTCTGATGAAAAAAGAGTTGAACTGCATTTGCATACGCAGATGAGTATGATGGACGGAATTAATTCCGCTTCAGATTATATTGAGAGAGCCGCTTTTTGGGGACACAAAGCGATTGCTGTGACTGACCACGGGGTTGTTCAGGCGTATCCGGAGGCTATGGACGCCGCTAAAAAGTATGGTATAAAGATTTTGTATGGCATTGAGGCGTATATTGTTGATGATTTGGGCGCTGTTGTTCAAGGAGCGAGAGGACAGAAACTTGACGAAGAGTATGTTGTTTTTGACCTTGAAACAACAGGTCTTATGAAAGAAACAGACAAGATTATTGAAATTGGCGCTGTTAAAATAAGAAACGGTGAAGTTGTTGATAAGTTTTCATCTTTTGTCAATCCTAATATTAAACTTGATGATGAAATTGTTAAAATTACGGGTATTACAGATGATATGCTTAAAGACGCTTCGTATGAGAACGCTGTTTTGCCGAGGTTTTGCGAATTTTTCGGCGACGCTGTTTTGGTTGCTCATAACGCTGATTTTGATGTTGGCTTTTTAAGGCAGTGGGCTAAGTTTAACGATGTTGAAATAAATAATACAGTGGTGGATACGGTTGAACTTTCTAAATTGCTGTTTCCTAAACTTCCTAAATATAAACTTGATGTTGTTGCTAAACATCTTGGAGTTTCTCTTGAAAATCATCATCGCGCTGTTGATGACGCTGTTTGTACCGCGGAAATTTTTGTTAAGTGTACAGAACTTTTAAAAGAGCGTAATGTTTTTAGTTTGAATGATATTAATATACTTGCCGGAAAAGATATTAATGTGAAAAAACTTAAAACTTATCACGCCGTTATTCTTGTTAAAAATCAGAAAGGGCTTAGAAATTTATATGAACTTATTTCAAAATCTCATATTGAGTATTTTTTCAGACGACCGAGAATTCCTAAAAGTGAGTATCTGAAATTTAAAGATGGTCTTATTATTGGTACCGCCTGTGAGGCAGGAGAGTTTTTTAAGGCTGTTTTTGAGAATAAACCGGAAGAAATTATTAAAGGTCTTATTGATTTTTATGACTATCTTGAAATTCAGCCTATTGGAAATAATGAGTTTATGATTAGAGATAAAAAAGTTGGCTCGAGAAATGAACTTATTGAGATTAATAAAAAAATTGTTGCTTTAGGGGATAAATATGGAAAACCTGTTGTCGCTACCTGTGACGCTCATTTCCTTGACCCTGAAGACGAGTTTTATAGGAGAATTATTCAGGCTGGAGAGGGTTTTAAAGAGGTTGACAGTCAGCCTCCTTTATTTTTTCGCACTACGGAAGAAATGCTTTTGGAATTTGATTATCTTGGAAAAGAAAAGGCTTATGAAGTGGTGGTTAAAAATACAAATTTGATTTGTGATATGATTGGTGATGTTAAGCCTATTCCTGATGAAACTTTTCCGCCTAAAATTGACGGGGCGGAGGAGCAGCTTACTGAAATTACAATGACGAAAGCTAAATCTATTTATGGCGACCCTTTGCCGGATATTGTGGCTAAAAGACTTGACAGAGAACTTAATTCTATTATAAAAAATGGTTTTGCCGTTTTATATATTATTGCTCAAAAACTTGTATGGGACTCAAACGACCACGGATATATTGTCGGTTCAAGAGGTTCTGTTGGGTCTTCTTTTGCCGCTACTATGGCGGGCATTACGGAGGTTAATCCTCTTTCTCCTCATTATGTTTGTCCTAACTGCAAGTATTCGGATTTTGATTCTGCGGAGGTTATAGCCAATCTTGGAAATTCCGGATGCGATTTGCCTGATAAAGAATGTCCAAAATGCGGTACTCTTTTACATAAAGACGGACACGATATTCCTTTTGAAACTTTTCTTGGGTTTAATGGTGACAAAGAACCTGATATTGACCTTAATTTTTCGGGAGAATATCAGCAGCAGGCTCACGATTATACTGAAAAGCTTTTTGGAAAAGGTCACGTTTTTAAGGCAGGTACTATTGGTACTATGGCGGAAAAAACGGCGTATGGCTATGTGAAAAAATATGCCGATGAGCGTAATCTTAAAATGAGAAAAGCGGAGGTAAACAGGCTTAAGCTTGGCTGTGTGGGAATTAAAAGAACAACGGGACAGCACCCAGGGGGACTTATGGTAGTTCCAAGTGATAACAGTATTTATGAGTTTTGTCCTGTTCAGCGTCCCGCAAATGACCAGGAGTCTACAGTTACTACTACTCATTTTGATTATCACTCAATAAGCGGACGTCTTTTGAAACTCGATTTGCTTGGACACGACGTGCCGACTATTCTTCGTATGTTTAAGGATTCTACGGGATTTGACCCTTTGGAGGTTCCTCTTGATGATAAAGATACTATGTCACTGTTTACTTCTCCTAGGGCGTTGAATGTTACGGAAAAGGATATTAAATGTAAAACTGGTACTCTTGGTATTCCAGAGTTTGGAACGAAGTTTACAAGACAGATGCTTATGGACACAAAACCTCAGACTTTTTCTGAACTTGTGAGAATTTCGGGGCTTTCTCACGGTACAGGCGTTTGGCTTGATAACGCTCAAGAACTTATTAAATCGGGAACAGCGACCCTTAAAGAGGTTATTCCTACTCGTGATGATATTATGGTGTATTTAATTATAAAAGGAGTGGAGAATAAAACGGCATTTACTATTATGGAAAAGGTTCGTAAGGGAAAAGGGCTTTCGGAGGAAGATGAGGCTGTTATGAGAGCTTCGGATGTTCCTGAGTGGTACATTGATTCTTGTAAAAAAATTAAATATATGTTTCCTAAAGGTCACGCTGTTGCTTATGTTACTAACTCTTTTAGAATAGGTTATTTTAAGGTGCATTTTCCTTATGCTTTTTATGCCGCTAGTTTTTCTGTTAAGGCGGAAGATTTTGATTATGTAATGATGTGTAACGGTATTGAAAGGGTAAAAGAAAATATGGAACGTATTACCTCTCTTGGAAATGAGGCTTCCGCCAAGGAAAAAAATACTCTTACGGTTTTGGAGTTGGTTTTTGAGATGTATATGAGAGGATTTAAGTTTGTTGAGATGGATTTATATGAATCTGACGCAGTTAAGTTTAAAATTACCGAAAACGGTCTTTTGCCTCCTCTTTGCACAATTCAGGGACTTGGCAGCAATGCCGCTTTTAATATTGTTAATGAAAGAAAAAACGGCGAGTTTTTTACCGCTGAGGATTTAAGGCAGCGAACCAAGGTTAGTAAATCTGTTATTTCACTTTTGAAAAAAAGCGGAATTTTAAAAGGGATTCCTGATACTAATCAGCTTACTTTGTTTTGATAAACAGACTTCTTTCAAAATTTCGGCGGAGTTTTGAAAGAAGTTTATTTATTTGCGGAATTGCCTAAAAAATTTAAAAAAAATCTTTACAAATAAAAGTTTAAGTGTTATAATATACTCAATTTATGAAAATAAATAAAATCTTTGATTGAAAATAGTACCTTTTTGCGAATGTTACAGAGAGCTGGCGTGGGTGTGAGTCGGTACGGACGCTTCTTGGGAATGGGTTCATGAGATTTCGGGCGAAAAATTATTTTAGTAGCTTTGAACGTGTCCTCACGTTATAGAGGCAGGGTATGTCAGTATCTGATTATTATGATGCTTTTTTGCATTGGGTGGCTTATAACAAGGTATCTTGTCCCATTGGGATAAGGTGCTTTTTTTATTTTGTGAAATAATAGGTTTTTCAAAACCGCAAAAGAAGTCTATAGTGAAAGAACTTAAAAAGAAGTAAAAAAATTTATTTTACTTAAAAGCCTGCGAAGTGCTTTACAATTCGCTTACCGGCTTTTGCCGCAGGCGGACGTAAAATATTTTTTTACCGTTATTCAAGTTCTTTCACTATATATAAAAATTTTATGAGGAGGATAAAAAATGAATATAAATAAAGATTTTGGAGAATATGGCGGACAATTTGTTCCGGAAACGCTTATGAACACTTTAAAAATGCTTGAAAAAGAGTATATTGAATATTGTTCTACAGATGAATTTAAAAATGACTATATGTATTATATGAGGAAATATGTTGGCAGACCTTCTGTTTTGTATTATGCTGAAAGACTTACAAAAATGTGCGGAGGAGCAAAGATTTATCTTAAAAGAGAAGATTTAAATCATACAGGTGCTCACAAAATAAATAACGCTATAGGTCAGGCTCTGCTCGCAAGACATATGGGCAAAACAAAAGTTATTGCTGAAACTGGAGCAGGTCAGCACGGTGTGGCAACGGCTACTGTCGCCGCTTTGTTTGATATGGAATGTGAAGTTTATATGGGTGTTGAGGATATTGAAAGACAAAAGCTTAATGTTTTTCGTATGGAACTTTTGGGCGCTAAGGTTATTCCTGTTTCAAGCGGTACAGGAACTCTTAAAGACGCTACAAATGAGGCTATAAGAACTTGGGCGGCAAGAGCGGAGGATACTTTTTATATTATCGGTTCTGTTGTTGGTCCGCACCCTTATCCAACTATGGTCAGAGATTTTCAGAGGATTATAGGCGATGAAACAAAAAAACAAATTATGGAAATTGAGGGAAGGCTTCCTGATAAGATTTTTGCCTGCGTAGGAGGAGGAAGTAATTCTATGGGCATATTTTATCCTTTTATTGAGGATAAAGAGGTTGAGCTTATTGGAGTTGAGGCTGCTGGATATGGTATTGAAACCGGAGAACACGCCGCGGCTTTTGCTGAGGGCAGAACAGGTATTTTACACGGAATGAAAACATATATACTTCAGGACGATGACGGCCTTATTAAAACCGCTTACTCTATATCTGCTGGTCTTGACTATCCTGGTGTAGGCCCTGAACATTCTTATTTGAAAGATATTGGCAGAGTTAAGTATACTTCCATTACAGATGACGAGTCTATTGAGGCGTTTAAAACACTTTGCCTTTATGAAGGTATTATGCCTGCTATAGAAAGTTCTCACGCTTTGGCGGAAGCTTTGAAAGAAGCGCCTGAAATGAGCAAAGATGAAATTATTGTTGTCAACCTTTCAGGCAGAGGCGACAAAGATGTTCATACTGTCGCGAAATATCTTGGAAAGGAATTTTAAGGAGGGGGATTTGTTATGAATAGAATAGATGAAAGATTTAAGACTTTAAAGGAACAGAATAAAAAAGCTTTTATTGCTTATATATGTGGCGGTGACCCATCACTTGATGATACGGAAAAAATTGTTTATGCCCTTGAAGATGCTGGCTGTGATGTTATTGAACTTGGAATACCTTTTTCTGACCCTCTTGCTGATGGTCCTGTTATTCAGGAGGCTTCTGTTAGGTCTATTACAAATGGCTTTAAATTGGATAAGTTTTTTGAGGTTGTTAAAGATATAAGAAAAAATTCTCAGCTACCTTTGGTTACTATGGTTTATTACAGCACTATTTTTGGTTATGGCAGAGAAAAATTTATTGAAAATTGTATTTCTTCCGGACTTGACGGTTTGATTGTTCCTGATTTGCCTTATGAGGAATATGACGAGATTTCTTATTTAATTGAAAATACGGGATTATATCTTATTCCTCTCATATCTGTTACTTCTCATAACCGTATTCCTATGCTTGTTGAAAAAGCGAGAGGATTTATTTATTGCGTTTCTTCTCTTGGAGTTACAGGAGAAAGAAAATCTTTTGATAATAGAATTTATGAGTATATTACATCTGTTAAAGAAAAAACAGAAGTACCTGTTTGTATTGGATTTGGCATTTCTAAAAAAGAGGATGTGGATAAATTTGGAAGGTATGCCGACGGCGTAATTGTTGGGTCAGCTATTGTAAGAAAAATTTTTGAGGGCAAAGGCGATTTGGAAAAAGTTAAAAGTTTTATTAAGGAGATTAAATAATGAAAACACTTGTTATTGCTGAAAAACCTTCTGTGGGGAAAGATATCGCTAGAGTTATGGGTTGTAAAAACGGCGGAAACGGGTTTCTTGAAGGCGGGAAATATGTTGTGACTTGGGCTATGGGCCATTTGGTTACTCTTGCGGACCCAGAGAAATATGATGATAAATATAAAAGCTGGAATATTAATGATTTGCCTATTATGCCTCAAAAAACGGAACTTGTTGTTATTAAACAAACATCAAAGCAGTTTGGAACTATTAAAAACCTTATTCACAGAAAAGATATTTCTGAAATTGTTATTGCTACAGATGCCGGACGTGAGGGGGAGCTTGTGGCAAGGTGGTGTCTTATTAAGGCGGGAAATAAAAAGCCTCTTAAAAGACTTTGGATTTCTTCTGTTACGGATAAGGCTATAAAAGAGGGTTTTTCTAAATTGAAAAATGGAAAGGAATATGAAAATCTTTATTTTTCCGCTGTTTCAAGAGCGGAAGCTGACTGGCTTGTGGGTATTAACGCCACAAGAGCTCTGACATCTAAATTTAATGCTCAGCTTTCTTGCGGAAGAGTTCAGACGCCTACTCTCTCAATTATTTTGAAAAGAGAAAATGATATAAGAAATTTTCAGCCTAAGCAGTTTTTTGGCTTTGAGATTTTGAGCGGAAAAGTTAAGTTTACTTGGATTGATTCTAAAAGCGGAGATATAAAAACTTTTGACAAGGAAAAAAGAGATTCCTCTGTTTCGGCTGTAAATAATAAAAAGGGAAAAATTATTTCTGTTGAGAAAAATGTTAAAAAAACATATTCTCCTTTGCTATATGATTTGACAGAATTGCAGAGGGACGCTAATAAAAGATTTGGGTTTTCGGCAAAAGAAACACTTTCTATTATGCAAACTCTTTATGAAAGACATAAAGTTTTGACATATCCTAGAACAGATTCTCGTTATTTGACGGAGGATATTGTTGAAACTATCCCTGAAAGGCTTTCCGCACTTCCTAAAGAATATTTTAAGTTTAAAAATACCCTTTTAAAGACAAAAATTAAAGGTAACTCAAATTTTGTCAATAATAAAAAAGTATCCGACCATCACGCTATTATTCCTACAGAACAGCCTGTTTATTATGACGAGTTTACAGAAAAGGAAAAGAAAATTTATGATATGGTGGTTAAAAGATTTTTGTGCGTAATGTATCCTCCTTTTGAATATGAACAGGTTAGTGTAAAATGTGAAATAGCGGGTGAAACTTTTTTCGCTAAGGGCAGAAAAGTTCTTAAAAAAGGCTATAAAGAGGTTTATGATTATGAGGAGGAAAGTGACGATGTTAAACAGCAGGATTTGCCTGACTTTGATAAGGGACAGGAAATTTTGGCGGATAAGGTTAATTTGACAAGCGGGAATACAAAGCCGCCAGCGAGATTTACAGAAGCGACTTTGCTTTCGGCTATGGAAAATCCAGCTAGGTATATGGAAAATAATGATAAGGTTTTAAGTAAAACGCTTGGTGAAACAGGTGGTCTTGGAACTGTCGCTACAAGAGCGGACATTATTGAGAAGCTTTTTAATTCTTTTCTTATTGAAAAAAGGGGAAATGATATTTTTATTACCTCAAAAGGAAAACAGCTTTTAAATCTTGTTCCAAAGGAGCTTAAATCTCCGGAGATGACTGCATTGTGGGAATTGAAACTTGGAAAAATCGCTAAAGGCAGTCTTGACAGAAATTCTTTTATGAAAGAAATTAAAGAATATACAAAAAGTGTTATTGGTGAAATTAAGGCTAGCAATGCTGTTTTTAAACACGATAATATGTCTACAACGAAATGTCCGGAATGTGGAAAGCTTATGCTTGAGGTAAAGGGTAAAAAGGGTAAAATGCTTGTTTGTCAGGACAGAGAATGCGGTTATAAAAAATCTGTTTCTATTCTTACAAACGCGAGGTGTCCGGAGTGTCATAAAAAGCTTGAGCTTGTTGGAGAGGGTGAGGGCAGAAAGTTTGTGTGTTCTTGCGGTTACAAAGAGAGATATTCTGTATTTCAGGAAAGAAAAAAGGCTGAAAACAATAAAATGGACAAAAGAGATGTTCAGAAGTTTTTGAAAAAACTTAATAATGATACTGAAATTAATAATCCTATGAAAGATATTTTAAGCCAACTTAAATTTTAAATAATAGATTTTTTAAGGCGATATTGGTGTAAGTATGAAGTTTCGAAAGAAATCTAATAGACTTTTTTTCAAACTTGATTATATAGTGAACGAACTTAAAAAGAAGTAAAAAAATTTATTTTAACGTGAGTTCGACGAAAATTTGTAATTAATGGAACCTTTTTCTATCGCAAAAAGGTTCCAAACCTCCAAAAATGCTC
>CAOJPS010000015.1 GCA_948441255.1 uncultured Eubacteriaceae bacterium
GACCCCCCGCATAAGTTTTTTCCATCATAAAATCGGCGTACGGAAATTTGGCAGGGCCAGAGGAATGCCTTAATTACGATGTGTTTAGGTTATGTGAGGAAAAAATAGAGTGTTTAAAAAACTAAGGGTATTTTTGGGAAAAAATATAGTGTGGTGAGAGCAGGGGTTGTGGGGAAGGCGGAAGGAAGATATGGTGCGGTGAGAGCAGGGGTTGCGGGAAAGGTGTAAACAGCGAAACGTAGTTTCGTATAAAAATTTTTGTCAAACTTTTTTTAAAAAATTTGTGGAGTTTGAGGTGAAACCTCAAGGTTTTAATTTAGTGCAATATTGAGGGTGCGAGGGGATTTTGGGGGTTTAAAATGGGTAAAGGAGGTGAAAGTGTGGCAGACATAAGGGTTTGGCGGGATTTTGATGAAAATAATTTAATTTGTTTTATTGAAAAAGAAATAGACAAATTCAAAATTTCCCGAAAAAGAAGTGATATGCTTCTTGGTGAGAGATATTATGATGGTATTCACGATATTTTTGAGCGTAAACGTACTGTTATAGGTCAGGGCGGAGAGCTTGCGGAGGTTGATAACCTGCCGAATAATCTTATTGTTGACAATCAGTACGCTAGAATGGTTGACCAGAAAAATAATTATCTGTTGTCTAAGGAAATTACATTTTCAAGTGAGGATAAAACTTTTTTGGAATGTGTTAGAAATGTTCTTGGTCCTAAGTTTATGAAAGTTTTAAAGGGCGTGGGTCAGGATTGTTTTAACTGCGGAGTGGGGTATATTTATCTTTATTATGATGATTTTGGCAAGTTGAGTTTTAAAAGATTTACTCCTTTTGAGATTTTGCCCTTTTGGAAGGACGAGGAGCATTCGATTTTGGATTTTGCCGTTAGAATTTATGAAGTTGAGGTTTATTCCGGCGGCAGAGAATATTTTGTTGAAAAGGCGGAAATTTATTTTAAAGAGGGAATCAGAAGATTTTTTTTGAAAGGCGGAAAGCTTGTTCCTGAAGGAAATGGAATGATTATTCCTTATATATCTTTTGACGGCTCTTCTTTTGACTTTGGAAAAGTTCCTATTATCGCTTTTAGGCAGAATGACAGAGAAAGCCCTCTTATTTTGAGAGTTAAAGCCCTTCAGGATTCTTTGAACGCCATTTGTTCTGACTTTATGAACAATATGCAGGAAGACGCTAGAAATACTATTCTTGTTCTTAAAAATTATGACGGTACGAATCTTGGGGAATTTAGAAAAAATTTGGCTAAGTTTGGGGCTGTTAAGGTTAAAAGCGTTGACGGCGCCGACGGGGGTGTTTCTACTCTTAAAGTGGACATAAACTGCGATAATTTTAAAACCGCCGCGGCTTTGCTTAAAAGCGCTATTGTTGAAAACGCCAGAGGAATTGATTCTAAATCGGAAAAGATGTTTGGTAATTTGAGCAGAATGAATATTCAAAGTATTTACAGCGATATTGACCTTGACGCTAATTCTATGGAAAGAGAGTTTAAAGCTTCTTTTGAGGAATTATTTTATTTTATCAGATTTTATGTTAAAAACGCTGGTATCGGTAATTTTGACTTTTCTGATATAAAAGTTATTTTTAACAGAGATATTCTCATTAATGAAAGTGAAAGTATTGACAACTGTGTTAAATCTTTGAGTATTTTGTCAGAGGATTCTGTTATTTCTCAGCACCCTTGGGTGGATGATATAGAGTCTGAAAAAATTAAGAAAGAGAGGGATTTTTATGAAAAAGGAAGAACTTTTGGAACTGGGACTGACAGAGGAACAGTCCGAGAAAATTATGGAGATGAATAAAGAAAGTCTTGACCAGGCAGCGATTAGGTTTAGTGTGGAAAACGCTCTTATTAAACATAAAGCGAAAAATATTAAGGCGGTTTCCGCTCTTATTGATTTTTCTAAAATCTCCGGCGGGGAAGACGGTATTTCCGGTATTGAGGAGCAGATTGAAAAACTTAAAAATACCAGTGAAACGGCTTTTCTTTTTGACAGCGGAGAAGGTTGTGTGAAAGGCGCTCACGCAGAGGAAGGCAAAGACAGAGGAAAACCTAAAAACTTTAGAAATATGACTTATACGGAAATGTGTAAGTATAGTAATTCCATTTGAGATATATAGTGAAAGAACTTAAAAAGAAGTAAAAAAATTTATTTTACTCAAAAGTCTGCGAAGCAATTTGCAGCCCGTGCAAGTAAAATAATTTTTTTGTAACTTTTAAAGTGGAATTACTTATGGGGTAATTTTGAGGAATTATCCATTTTTTATGGAAAAATATTTAATTTGAGGAGTGATTTTTATGGCAAAGTTTGACAGTAAAACTTTTAATCCGCAAGCTTTTGGCAAGTATGTTGAGGTGCTTCCTAAGACTAAAAAAAATGAACTTGTTAAAGGGGGTGTCCTTAAAGGAAACAATGAAATAAGAAACGCTTTCAGCAGTCAAACCGGTACCGCTTACGCTGTTTTGCCTATATACGGCAGAATTGGAGGGGAAGCCCTTAATTATGACGGGCTGACGGATATTGCCGCTGAAACTACATCGTCATTTGAAAGAGGTGTTGTTGTGGTTGGCAGGGCTAAGGCCTGGCTTGAAAAGGATTTTTCCGAGGATATTACCGGCGGAGCCAAGTTTATGGATAACGCCGCTGTTCAGGTGAGCGATTATTTTGATGATGTTGACCAGAAAACTATTCTTGCTATACTGAAAGGTATTTTTAGTATGACAGGAGAGGAAAATCTTAAATTTGTCAACGGGCATACTTATGATATTTCCGGAGAAAAGGGTGAAGCGGCTTTCGCTGGGGCGACCGCTCTTAACAACGCTGTTCAGAAAGCCGGCGGAGATAATAAAAGCAAATTCAGCATTGTTATTATGCACAGTGTTGTGGCTACTAACCTTGAGAACCTTAATCTTCTTGGCTATCTTAAACAGACTGACAGTTCGGGTATTCAAAGAGATTTGAGCCTTGCCTCCTGGAACGGCAGGGTGGTTTTGATTGATGATGATATGCCTGTTGAGGTTAAAGAGGGCGTTTCTTTATATACCACTTATGTTTTGGGTGACGGCGCTTTTGATTATGAGGATATTGGCGCTAAGGTTCCTTTTGAGATGTACAGGGACCCTAAAACAAAAGGCGGGCAGGATACTCTTTACGCCAGAACAAGAAAGTGTTTCGCTCCCTTTGGAATTTCTTATACAAAAGCTTCTCAGGCAAGTCTTTCTCCTACGGATTTGGAACTTGCTGACGGAGGCAACTGGGAGCTTGTTAATAACGGACTTGACGGGGACAAGAGGGAATATATAGACCATAGGGCTATTGCTATAGCGAGAATTATTTCTAAAGGCTGATTTTGAGGCGGTGATTTTATGTTTGAGAGGATTATTGAAAGGCTTGCCGCTCTTGGCTATTCGGTTTCTAACGACGAAAGAAGCCTTGTTTTATCGGAAATGGAAAAAACGGAAAACTTTATTAAAGTTTCCTGCAATGTTTCTTCTCTTTCGGAAGAACTTTTGAAGGTTCTTATTGAGAGAACCTGCGGAAATTTTTTATTTATCGCTAAAAATCTTGGACATTTTGAGGATATTGACGGCGACGGTTTTGTTAAGGAAATTCTTGAGGGTGACGTTAAGGTGGTTTTTGATGAAAATTCTGTTTTGACCCCTGAACAGCGTATTGACAAAATTATTGATTTTCTTATGGGATACGGAGAGGATATTATTATTTCTAAGAGGTGTGTTTGCTGGTGAAAAAAAATATCGGACCTATTCTTCACAGGCTTTTTTATGATTTGTGCGATGTTATTGAACTTGAGGAATTTAGAAATGATTTTGGCGTTTTGGATTTTAAGGAAGTTATTGTTTTAAAAGATATCCCTTGCAGGCTCTGTTATGACAATATTAGTTCCGCTGTTAAGGGCAAAGCCTCGGATTATGTTACTCAGACAGTTACTTTACTGGTGGGAACAAATGTTTTTATCAAAGACGGTTCTTTTGTGAGGGTTTACAAAAACAAAGGCAAAGCCTTTGTGACTTATCAGAAAACTGGAGAGGCCGCTGTTTACGGCGGTCACAAGGAAATTAAAATGATTTTGAGAGATACTTTCGCTTAAGACCCACACTCTGCTAAAACATTTAAAACCGTGGGACGCTGTCCCACACCCTGCAAGCCCTTTAAAAAGGGCTTGACCCTAAACTTTAACAAGCAAAAACTATCGTTTTTGCGAAAAAAATAGCGGCGGCGGTTTCGCCGCTATTTTTTAAACAGCGAAACGAAGTTTCGCATAGAAGTTCTTTGCTTCTTTCTTTCAAGTAGTGCCGCAAAGAAGTGCGGTCGGCTTTAGCCGATTTTTGGCGAAGCCAAAAACACTGAACAGGAAGGAGGTTTTTTTCAGCGAAACGAAGTTTCGCACAGAAGTTCTTTGCTTCTTTCTTTCAAGAAAGAAGAAGAAGTTTTTTAAGAAAGAAGTGTTTTTTGTGATTAAAAAAATTGTGGGAGGAATAGCCAGACAGATTTTTAGAGAGTTTGGCGATAATCAGACGGTTTATTCTGAAGAAGTGAGGCAAGGCTTTAGACAGCCCTGTTTTGTTATTAAACTTGTAAAATCTCAGTGCCAAAAGGGAATAGGAGGGAGAAATAAATTTATTAACTCTTTTCTTATTCTTTATTTTCCCGGAGAAAATTCTAAAAATGAAAAAATGGGCGACGTTTCTAAAAGACTTTTTGATTGTCTTGAGTTTATTGATGCCGGCAGGGTTATTAGAGGTACTGATATGAAATCTGAAAAAGCCGGCGCTATTAATCTTAATGGTATTAGCTCTAAATACGAAAATGGCGACGGTATTTTGCATTTTTATGTTAATTATAATTTTCACGAAATTCTTATCGGCGGTGAGGATTATATGGAAAGGCTTGAGATTGATTAGAGTAATTACATTTAAATTGTAACAAAAAAATATTTTACGTGTACGTAAGTACTGCTGGGCGGCAAGCGAATTGCGTAGCAATTTGCAGCCCGTGCAAGTAAAATAATTTTTTTGTAACTTTTAAACTGTAATTACTATAGGAAGGAGTGTTTGTTTTGACAGATAAAACAGAGGATAAAAAGACTGAAAAGACTTTTTTGAAAGAGTCGTTTATTAAAAGTGATTCTTTTAAAAATAAAAAGGATTTGCTTTGTGTTTTGCTTGAGGACGACAAAGCGTATACCAAAAAAGAGGTTTGTTCTATTATTGATAATTATTTGAAAAGGAGTGGATTTTAATGGCAGCAGGAGGCGGTGTTTTTACTTCTGAAAATAAAATTTTGCCCGGCGCTTATATTAATTTTGTTTCTAAGGCCAGGGCGTTGGGGTCTATTGGTGAAAGGGGTATTTTGGCTATGCCCTGGTATGGTGATTTTGGAAAGGTTGGAGAGATTATTGAGATTGACTGCGAAAGCTTTCAGACTGATTCTTTGGCGCTTTTGGGTCACAATTATTCTGATGATGAGATGCTTCCTTTGAGAGAGGCTTTTAAAGGCGCCAGTGTGGTTAAGCTGTTTAGAGTTGGCGGAGGGAAAAAAGCTTCGGGGAAAAGCGGTTCCCTTACTGTTACCGCTGTGTGCGAGGGTACTAGGGGAAATGATATTAAAGTTGTGGTTTCCTCTGACGTTGACGGCGGTTTTATTGTTGAGACTTATATAGACGGCTATGTTAAAGATACTCAAAACGCTGAACTTATTTCAGAACTTATTGATAATGATTTTGTTTGCTTTTCGGGAACGGGAGCGTTATCCCCCTCTGCCGGCATTGTCCTTGCCGGAGGTGAGAATGGCGTTTCCTCGGGAAATGATTATTCTTTGTTTCTTGACGCTATTGAGGCGGAGGATTTTACTACTATTGTTTATCCTGGTGATGATGAGGTGACCAAGGGGCTTTTCGCTCAGTTTACAAAAAGGCTTCGCCAGGAAGAAGGTTATAAGGTTACTTGTGTTCTTAGAAATTTTTCCGCTGATTTTGAGGGCGTTATTAACGTTGCCAACGAGTGTGTTCCTTTTAAGAATTTTGATAAAAACGCTCTTGTTTATTGGGTTGGCGGTATGGCTGCCGGCGCTGAGGTGAATAAATCTCTTACTAATATTATTTATGACGGTGAACTTACGGTTTTGGTTAATTATAAAAAATCTCAGCTTAAAGAAGCTGTTGAGGCTGGTAAATTCATTTTTTACGGTGACAGGGATTCTGTTAGAGTGCTTAAAGATATTAACAGTCTTGTGAGTTTTACTTCGGAAAAAAACAGGGATTTTTCTAATAATCAGATTATTAGGGTTCTTGACGCTGTTGCTAACGATACCGCTAAAATATTTAATTCCTATTATCTTGGCAAATGTCAGAACAATGATTTGGGAAGAGATATTTTTAAGACGGAACTTGTTAATTATCATAAAAATCTTATGGCTATCGGCGCTATTGAGAATTTTATTCCTGAAAATGTTACTGTTATTGCCGGCGAGGAAAAGGGCGACGTTATTGTTAATGAGTTTATTGAGCCTGTCGGCGCTATGGATAAGCTTTATATGACTTGTATTGTTGAATAGAATTGGAGGTTTTTTTATGGCTACTTTGAAAGCGTGGGACGCTATTAACGGCGCCGCCGGAAGGTGTGTGGCTACTATTGGAAACGACATTGAGGATATGATTTATGTTAAAAACATAAGGGCTAAGGTTGAAAAGAAAAAGACGGAAATTAAGGTGCTTGGCCAGACGGGAGCGAAACACAAAGCCAACGGCTGGAAAGGCACTGGAACGATGACTATGTATTACGCTACTTCTCTTTTTAGAAAAATGATTGATACTTATATAAGGGACGGTGTGGACACTTATTTTGAATTGCTTATTGAAAACAAAGACCCGTCAAGTGATATTGGAAGGCAGACTATTATTTTGAAACAAGTGAACATTGACAATATTGACATTGCCAAGCTGGACATTAACTCTACGGAGCTTGATGAGGAAATTGATTTTACTTTTAACGACGTTGAGATAAGAAACGAGTTTGACCAGGTTGTGGGGGAATGATTTTATGACGTTTCAGCAATTTTTAAATCAGAATACCGTTGATGGTATTTTTAAAGAAGTTATTATTTCTGACAGATTTAGAAAAGATGACGGAGAGTTTTTTAAATTTAAAATAAAGGCTATGACTCAAAACGCTTTTGAGGACGTTAAGCGGAAGGCTATGTTTGGCGGAGCGCCTAATTCGGACATAAACGAGGATATTCTTAATTGCTTTATTGTTATTGAGAACACTATTGAGCCGTCTTTTAAAGATGCTGAAAGTCTTAGGGAGCTTGGCTGTTCTTCTCCCAAGCAGTATTTGAACCGTGTTTTACTCTCTGGTGAAATTAGTGCTTTGGCGGAGGAGATTATCAAGCTCAGCGGTTTTGACAGGTCGGTTTGTGACCTTGCTGAAGATGTAAAAAACTAATTGACGAGGGTGATTTTTACGCTAACTACGCTTTTTTTGCCCTCAGAGAATTTGGAATTTTACCTAACGTCTTTTTGAGTATGGGTGTTTTTGAAAGAGCCGCTATTATCGCTTTTTTGGACAAGATTTTATGCTGATTTGAAGCTTTAAAACCTTAAAACTTTAAAACCGTGGGACCGCTGTCCCACACCCTGCAAGCTTTCTTGAAAGAAAGCTTGGCAAAGAACTTTATAACGCAAAGCATTCGCTTTGCTAAGGAAACACAGCATAATTCGATAAAGTCATAATTATGCGGTATTGTCTTAATTATAAACAGCGAAACGTAGTTTCGCATAAAAGTTCTTTGCTTCTTTCTTTCAAGAAAGAAGTCGGGTTTGGGCTGAAAGCCCAAGGTTTTTTAGAGGAGGTGGTGTTATTTACGATTTTGTTTTTCATTATGACGGGGAGCCTGATAGTATGGTTGTTCTTCCTCTCGCGCCGGAATCCCTTGAAACAAGAGAAAAAAGCCTTAATAAAACTGTTGAGCTTTTGAACGGCGGAGAGGTTAATCTACTTAGAGGGCTTGCCCTTAGAGATTTGAACTTTAGAATACTTTTACCAAAAGATGATGTTTTGACTGATTTGAGAGGCGAGGAGTTTCACGAGCCTATTTTTTATCTGGCTAAATTTAGAGAGTTTATCGATAATAAAAAGCCTGTTAGATTGACTGTTACAAGACGTCAGCAGAAAGGCGGAACTATTTTCGCCGGAAATATTCTTGTTTCTTTTGAAAATTACAAGGTTTTTGAAAATGCTGGTGAAGAAGGCGATTTTTGGGTGGAAATTAATCTTAAAGAGTATGGCTGATTGGGTTAATAGTTTGAGGAGAGAGGGTGGGTTTGGAGGAAAATTTGGGGGGTTTTTTATGAAACTTGAAGTTTGGGCAGGCGGACGAGATGGGGTTTTTGATTTGACCCCTTATTGTGTCGGGGAAATAGTTTTGACATCTTATAAGCGCGGAAGCGCTTCTTGCCTTGAGTTTGAGGCTGGAAGAAATATTGGGGGAAAATTCAGTTTTTTTGAGGGGGACTGGATTAAGTTTCTTGTTGATGAGAAAGTTGTTTTTTTGGGGTATGTTTTCTCAAAACGCAGAAACGGTGAGCATTTTATAAGAGTTACCGCCTATGACCAGCTTAGATATTTTAAAAATAGAAATACTTATAATTACTCCTTTAAAACGGCTTCTCAAGTGGTTTCTATGATTGCTTCCGATTTTAATTTAAAACTTGGGGAGGTTGATAATTCGGAGTATGTCATTGGAAGCAGAATTGAGGAAAATAAAACGCTTTTTGACATTATTTTGAACGCTGTGGATTTGACCTTTAAAAATACCGGCAGGTATTTTGTGCTTTTTGATAAAGGCGGATATCTGTGCTTTAAATCTTTGGACTCTTTGAGGCTTTCTGATTCTCTTTCTGTCAGTTACAGCAATATTATTGACTTTAATTGTATGACGGATATAGATAAAGATACTTTTTCTAAAATAAAGCTGTTTCAGCTTAATAAAAAGAAAAAAATAAATAGAAGCTTTGAAATTGAAAGTGAGCAGGGTGTTAAGAATTTTGGGGTTTTGCAGTATTTTGAGAAAGTACCTGATGAATATAACAAATTTCAGATTGAGAATTATGCCCAAACAATTTTGAAAGAAAAAAACAGGGTTAGAAGAACTTTTGATATTGAGTGCCTTGGTATGGGAAAGGGCGAGGAGATTATTAGAGGAGGAAACAGTGTTTTTATTGACGGCTTGGATATCGGCGAGGAAATTGTGAGCGGTTTTTTGACTGTTGTTAAATGCTCTCACTATTTCAGCGCTGGCAGACATATTTATCATATGTGGTTTTGAGAGGTATAGTCAATCAATTTGAAAATGGAAAAAAGGAGACGAGACAAAAATTATTTTCGCAAGGCAGCGGAGGGAGAGCATAGCCGAAGCCTATGCCGACCGACGATAACACAGCAAAAAGGATTTTTGACCGCCGAACTTTTTCATTTTTTAAGTTGATTGACTATAAGGCAGGTTTTGAGGAGGTGTTTTTTTGATTGATTATATTAAGCTGATTTGTTCCGGCTTGATTGATAATTTTGATTTTTCTGACGTTGTTATTGGAGAGGTGATTTCTGTTAATCCCCTCTCTTTTAAAATTTCTGACAAGCTTATTATTGGTGAGAATCAGACAGAACTTTCACGAAATGTTATGGATTATGTTGAGGAGGTTACTGATAATCCAGTGTATCCTGATGACGTTTCAAATGACGAGGATTTTAAAAGACGGATTAAACGTATTGTGTATAATCGTCTTAATGTGGGTGAAACGGTTATTTTGATTAAGTCTTTTGGCGGACAGAGATATTTTGTTCTTGACAGAGTGAGAAGCGGGGGGGGAATGATATATGATTCCTTTTGATTATAGTGGTTTTGTCGGTGATTTGAAAAACGCGGAGAAAACATCATTTACCTATGAGATAAAAAAAGAACGTGACAGAATCAAAGATTATATTGATGGAATTAAGGCGGTTTGCCAGGCTGTTTATAAAATTCTTATGACTGAAAAAGGCGTTTATGATATTTATGACGAGGATTTTGGAATAACTCTTTCGGACTTGTTTGGCAAGAGTGTTTATTACGCCCAGAGTGAGCTTCCTGTTAGAATTGAGAACGCTTTGCTGAAAGATGACAGGATTTTGAGCGTGTTTGATTTTTCTTTTTATCAGCTTAAAGAAAAAGGCTCTCTTTTGACAAAGTTTTCGATTTTGACTGTTTTTGGGGAAACTTCCTATGATTTGGAGGTGAAAATATAGTGTTTGAGAATATGACTTTTGATTATATATTGAAAAGAGTTTTGGAAAATGTGCCTGGCGACGTGGACAAAAGACAAGGCTCTGTTATTTATGACGCTGCCGCTCCCTGCTGTATGGAAATATCCAAAATGTATTTATCCCTTGACAGGGCTTTGGACGAATCTTTTGCTGATTCCGCCGGCAGAGAGTTTCTTATACGCAGGGCAAAGGAGCGGGGGATTTTTCCTAAACCGGCGTCCGCCGCTGTTGTTAAGGGGGTTTTTAATATTGATGTTCCTATTGGTTCAAGATTTTATATAGACGGTTTTGTATATTATGTTTCGGAGAAAATTTCTGACGGTATTTTTAAAATGATATGTGAAACACCTGGAACCGATGGTCACAGACATTTTGGAAGGCTTTTGCCCCTTGATAATATAGAGGGGCTTGAAACGGCGGAGATTTCGGATGTTATTGTGACAGGTGAGGATGACGAGGATACAGAGGATTTTAGAAAGAGATATTTTGACAGTTTTTCCGCTCTCGCTTTTGGCGGAAACAAAAAAGATTATATTGAAAAAATTAATTTAATCTCGGGTGTGGGCGGATGTAAAGTTTATCCCGCATTTTTTGGAGGGGGAACCGTTAGGCTTGTTATTATCTCATCTGGATATTCCGCTGTTTCGGATGATTTTGTTTCGCAGGTTAAGGAAATCGCTGACCCTTACGGCTGTTCCGGTGAGGGTGTGGGATTCGCGCCTATTGGGCATAAGGTGTATGTGGAAAGTGTTGTTCCTGTTTCAGTGAATGTTGACGTTTCTATTGAATTTGAGGAAAATGGCAGTTTTAACTACGTATATGAAAAAACTGTCGGTAAAATTTCCGATTATTTTTTTGAGCTTTCAAAAAAATGGGCTGATTGTGATAAAGTTGAGATTGTGGCTATGAAAATAGGCTCGGAGGTTTTTGATATAGAGGGAGTTAAAAATGTTTATGGCGTTTCTATTAATAATGGGAAGGACTTTTTGAGTTATTTTCTTAACGATAATGAAATTCCCGTTGTGGGAATTGTTTTTATATCAGCGAGTTCAAACAGAAAACCGGCTTTAGGGCATTGATAGGGAGGGATTTTTATGCTTTTGGATTATATTCCGTCTTTTTTATCTGATATATCGGAGTTTAAAAAGCTTTTTTCCGCCCTTGATATTGAGGTTTCAAAACTTAATATTATCCTTGAGGATATTTTTGACAGCGGCTTTGTTTATTATTGTTCGCTGCCATATATAGAGCGGTTTGAGAAAATTATGGGTATTGTGGATTTTGGTAATATGAGTGAGAAAGAAAGACGGGATAGGATTATTCTTAAACTTAATGAGAAACTGCCTTATACTGTATTTAGATTTAAAGAAAGCCTTGATTTTATATGCGGAAACGAGAATTATTTTTTGCTTATTGTTTTTGACGAATATAGGATTGTTCTCAGAATTAAAAATGATAAAAAAGCTGTTATTAATGAGGTTTTAAGTCTTATTGACAGAATGATTCCGGCTAATATGGCGGTTTCGGTTCATAAATTTAATACTCACGAGATTGTTGGAAGATTTAGACACGATACTTTATCTTTATATACTCATAATGAGATATATTCAAGTATTATTAGAGGTATTATCAGATAATTGCGGGAGGTGATTTTTTGGCTGATTATACAAGAAATTTTAATTTGAGAAAAGATAATAAGGAAGATTATTACAGCATTGATGTTGTCAACAGCAATCTTGATAAAATTGATTCCGCTATGGAGTCTATTAAGATAGAGTCGGAAAATAAAAACGGCGGCGACGCCGATACCCTTAATGGAAAAGATTATACTTATTTCGCTAAAGCGGAACATAGTCATAATTATTTGCCTTTGACGGGAGGTACTGTTGATAATATTTTGGAAGTGAACGGAGAATTGGATTTGAACGGAACTTTGTTCGCTGAGGATATTACGGCAAGCAGGGATATCAGCGCTGGAACCTTTTCAGGCGATGGAAGCAATCTTACAAATGTAAACGCTCATACTATTGGGGGAAAAACGGCGGCGTATCTTCAGAACTATAACAATTTGACAAACAAGCCGTCAAGTTTACCGGCAAACGGGGGAAACGCCGATACAGTAGACGGAAAACACGCAAGTGATTTACAAAACTATAACAATTTGACAAACAAGCCGTCAAGTTTACCGGCTGACGGTGGAATTGCCGCTGGTATTAAAATACCTAATGAGGGTGCTTATACAACGGACCAATACGGCAATTTCAGACATAACAGCGACAATACTCAAAATACTTGGAATATTGTAAGCGGAGAAGGGGCTAACAAATTCAGCGTAAATTTTGAAAACGGTAATGTAAGCACGTTTGGAACAATAAAAGCGGAAAATTTTTCTGGTGACGGCAGCGGTATTACAAATGTGAACGCTAAGACGGTTATGAATAGAGGTATAGAGGAAATTCAAACAAGGGATAGAGGTTACTCTTTTTGGAGCGCAAATAAAGATTGGAATGACATTACAGTCCCGGGGTATTATGGGCTTATGCACTCTACGTCATCGGCTCTTCATAATCCCGTGAACGGTACGTTTTTTTATCCTTTTGTTTTTAAATACGCTGATGACGCAATGACGCAGCTTGCGATACCGCATATTTCCGGAAATAAAGATGACAGAGGTTTAATGTATATAAGGTCCAAAAATCCATCTTATAATGGGTGGAGCGATTGGAAGGCTTTGGGAGAAACAAATCAGTTTGAGAAAACATTTTCTTCTTCTAACGGAAGCTGGTACAGGCTGGCAAAAGGTAAGTTAAACAGCAGCAGTTATAATAGTGGCGCCTGCGGAATTATGACTATAATGGCTGATATGTATATGTATCACAGCAGCGCTGTTATTTCTGTCACTCAAAATGGCGCTGATGGAAGTTTTACAATTCTTAATCTCAGCAGTCATAATGAGTTTTTTAAAAAGTTTAGAATGGCGCAGGGAACTGACGGCTATATGTATATTGATGGTTATACTGAAATAAAAGGGGATTCTGTAAAATTTACGTTTACTTTCTCGGGGATTGGCTGGAAAGTATGCGAAAATATTGTGTCAGTAAATTCGGGGTTTGGCAATGTGGTTATGACAAAAGAACCAATTTTAAATTAGGAGGTTTATTCTTATGAAAAAATATTTTGTGGAAAACGGCAGGGTGGTTATTAACAAATATTGTGTTGAGTATTCTTATCATTTGAGTAATGGGAATACGGAAACAAATTATGATGTTTGTCAGTATATTGTAAATGACGGTGAACTTGAATCTTTGACTTCGGAACTTGAAAGAAAAAATATTGAGTTTGCTGTTGTTGAAATGGATATTAAGGATATTGCTTGTTTTGACGGTATTCCCGCGGACAGTTATGAAGACGCCAGAAAAATTATTGAACCGACTTTGGAGGAGGTAAAAGCCGATAAGATAAAGGAAATATCGGCTGTTTGTGAAAGAAAAATATATAACGGTATTGATGTTGAGTTTGGTTCGGAAATTAAACATTTTAGCCTGAAAATTGAAGACCAGCTTAATATTAACAGGCTTGCTTTTATTTTTGGAAGAAAGGAAGACGGGGAGGGAATTATTTATCACGCTGACGGAGAATTGTGTGAGAAGTTTTCTAAAGAAGATTTCTTTAAAATTGTTGACGCCGCTTCTGATTTTATTTCATCTGAAACGGAATATTGCAACAGACTTATGAAATATACGGAAGGACTTGAAAATGTGAAAGATGTGTTTGCTGTTTTCTATGGCTTTGAGATTTAATTTGGAGGTGTTTTTATGGACAGTTATACGGAAAGCGTCAAGCTTTTTGCCGCCGCTGTTATTTCCTCGGGGGTTTCCCTTTTTGGGGCGAGTTTTAAATATATTTTGGTTTTGGTTTTTCTTATGATTGTGGATACTGTTTTTGGCTGGATTAAAAGCAGAAAGCTTTCTCAATGGAAAATTTCTGTCGCTAAAAGCGGTTTTATAGGAAAAATTATTGAGCTTATGTTTATTGGGGTTTTATATCTTCTGGATTGGATTTTTGAGACAGATTTTTTGAAATATATGGGTATTTTTTATTTTGGAATATGTGAAATTGCCAGTATTGTGGACAATTATTCTAAAATTAACGGAAATCTTCCGGAGGGAATTGCTGACGTTATTAATAAGGCAAAAACGGGTTTGGGCAATTTTTTGGTTTCTAAAACAAAGGGTATTTTTGAGAGGGTTTTTGACGTTAAAAATGATGATGAAAAGTAGTTTGGGAAACACCGCGGGACGCTGTTCCCATATGCGCTAGGTTAATGTAAAAACCTTGGAGACTCCGTCTCCAAACCTCTGCAAACATAGTCAGTGCTTTTGGCAAAGCCAAAAGCCGGCTTATGCCGTCCGCACTTCTTTGCGGCACATATTGAAAAAAAGCTTGGCAAAAAACTTTTGTGCGAAACGTTGGTTTCGCTGAGTTTTATCGTAATTTTTCGTCGAACTCACGTAGTTTTATGCTTTGCGAGATTTTTTGAAATTACTTGTCAATTATGTTATAATGTATAGGAAATACCGACAAATTTAAGGCAAGAGGTGTTTTTTTTGAATTGTAACGTGATTGATTTGTCTGTTAGGGGACTTGTTGATTTTATTCTTCGTTCGGGGAGTATTGATTCGGGATATAGAAACTCTAAAAGAGCTGTTTTGGGAACAGAAATTCATTCTAAGGTGCAGAAAAGACATAAACGTATGGCGAGTTTTAGCGGATTTTCTTATGAAAATGAAGTTGTTATTAACGCTTCTGTGGATTTTGACGATTTTGTTTTTAATGTTGATGGAAGAATTGATGGTCTTGTTGAGGAATTTTATAAGGACGGTTCTAAAAAAACTCTGCATATTGAGGAAATTAAGTCTGTTTTGGATATTGAGGATATCAGAGAAAATTTTGAGCACAGTCACTTCGCTCAGGCTAAATGCTATGCTTATATGTATGCCCTTTCTGAAGGGTTTTCGGAAGTGTGTGTTTATGTTACGTATTGTCACGTTAAAACTTATGAGGAAAAAACTTTTTCGAAAAAATTTGATTTTAATGAACTTAAACAATTTTTTTATGACCTCCTTGGAAAGTATTTGAAATGGCAGAAGCTTTATTATTCTAACGCTGTTAAGAGAAATGAGACTATAAGGAATATGGGGTTTCCTTTTGATGGCTTTAGAAAAGGGCAGAGAGAGTTTGCCGCCGCCGTTTATAAAACTTTGTTTTCACGTAAAAAAATTTTCGCTCAGGCTCCCACTGGAACGGGAAAAACAGTTTCCGCTGTCTTTCCGGCGCTTAAATTTGTTGGTGAGAATAATTTGATGTTTCCTAAAATTTTTTACGCTACCGCTAAAACTATTACCAGGGAAAACGCGGAAAACATTATTAATAAAATGAGAAAACGCGGACTTTTTATTAAATCGGTTTCTATTACCGCTAAAGATAAAATATGCCCTCTTGAGGAATGCTCTTGTACTCCAATTAACTGCCGTTTTGCTGACGGACATTTTGACAGGGTAAACGACGCCCTTTTTGAGATGATTTCAAATGAGGAATTTATCTCTAAAAATGTTATTTTAAAATATTCTGAACAATTTAGAGTGTGCCCTTTTGAGCTGTCCCTTGATGTTACTCTTTTTTCCGATTTTATAATTTGTGATTATAACTATATTTTTGACCCGAAAATTCAGTTTAAACGATTTTTTGGAGAGGGTGAGAAGGGAGATTTTATTGTTTTGGCGGATGAGGCGCATAATCTTCCGGACAGAGCCAGAGAAATGTTTTCCGCTGAAATTTCAAAAAATGATGTTTTGGATGTTATGAAAGAACTGAAAGATAAAAAATCTCTTTTGTATAAAGTTTTGGCTAAGCTTTCGAGATATATCTCAAAAATTAAGAGAAATCTTGGCAATGAAGGCGCTTTGATTTCAAAGGATTATCCCGAGGAACTGGTTTATATTCTTTTTGATATTCAGGATAAATGCGATAAGTGGCTTGGTGAGAATGAAGGGATTTTATGTTATGAAACTGTTTTGGGATTGTATTTTAAAGTTCTTGATTTTATTAGAATTTCAGAGTTTTTTTCTAAAGAGTATGTTTTTTTATCATTTTTTGATGATGGAGATTTTAAGGTTAAATTATTGTGCTTAAATCCTTCAGAGCTTCTTGCCGTACAAGAAAAAAAGTTTTTGGCCTCTGTGTTTTTTTCCGCTACTCTTACTCCTGTTAAATATTTTATTGATATTCTTGGCGGAAGTTTACAAGACAATTTTATTTCTTTGCCGTCGCCTTTTAAAAAAGAAAATCTTGAGGTTATTATTGATTCGTCAGTTTCTACTAAGTTTAAAGACAGAGATGAAAGTCTTTCTGAAGTTTGCGGTAAAATTTTTTACGCTGTGACAAAAATGATTGGAAATCATTTTGTGTTTTTTCCCTCTTATGAATATATGGAAAAGGCGGCTGACCTTTTTATGAGGATGTATAAAAATATTAATATTTCTGTTCAGCCGAGAAATTTATCTGAAGAACAAAGGCTTGAGTTTCTTGAATTGTTTATTGAAAATCCAAAAGAAACTTTTGCCGCTTTTGCTGTTATGGGAGGAGTTTTTTCCGAAGGTATTGACCTTGTGGGCAGCAGGCTTTGCGGAGCGGTTATTATTGGGGTTGGGCTGCCTCTTATTACTGTTGAGCGGGACATTATAAAAGAGTATTATAACGCCAAAAACGGAAACGGGTTTGATTACGCTTATACCTATCCTGGTTTTAACAAGGTTTTGCAGGCGGCAGGCAGAGTTATAAGAACGGAAGAAGACAAGGGATACATTATGCTTATTGACAGCAGGTTTTCGGAGAGAAAATACAAAGATATGTTTCCTTTGGAGTGGAGGTAGTTTTTTCTTTTTTTTTACTTCTTTCTTGAAAGAAAGAAGCAAAGAACTTTTATGCGAAACTGCGTTTCGCTGTTAAAAAAATAGCGGCGAAATCGCCGCCGCTATTTTTTCTTTAGCAAAGCGAATGCTTTGCGTTTTAAAGTTTAGGGTCAAGCCCTTTTTAAAGGGCTTGCAGGGTGTGGGACAGCGTCCCACGGTCTTAATGTTTTAAAGGTTTTCGGGATTAAGGCATTCCAGTTCAGGAATTACGAAAATACCGTCTTTTCGTATTAAAACATCGTCAAAATATATTTCTCCGCCGCCGTAGTCTTCTGTCTGTATTAAAACCAAATCCCAGTGAATGGCGCTTCGGTTTCCGTTGTCGGCGTCTTCGTAGGCGTTGCCCGGAGTTAAATGTATGCTTCCCCTTATTTTTTCATCGAATAAAATGTTCTTCATCGGTTTTGTTATATATGGATTTAATCCTATGGCAAATTCTCCAACGTATCTCGCGCCTTCGTCAGTATCGAAAACTTTGTTCGCTCTTTCGGTGTCATTCGCTTCGGCTTTTACTATTTTTCCGTCTTTAAATGTTAGTTTTACGTTGTCATAGCTTACACCTTGATATTCTGTTGGGGTATTATATGATATTGTGCCGTTTATACTGTCTTTTACCGGCGCTGTATATACTTCGCCGTCGGGAATGTTCATTCCTCCGGCGCATTTTATCGCTGGAATGTCTTTTATTGAGAAAGTGAGGTCTGTTCCCTTGCCCTTAATTTGGACTTTATCTGTTTTATTCATTAATTCTACAAGAGAATCCATAGCTTCGCTCATTTTTTTGTAGTCAAGGCAGCATACTTTATAATAAAAATCCTCAAAGGCTTCTAGACTGGTTCCCGCTGACTGGGCAAGGCTGTCGTTAGGGTATCGTAGCACTACCCATTTCTTTTTCAGGCGTATATCGTGATGTACCTTTTTTGAGTATACTTTTTCATACATATCCATTTTTTCTGAAGGAACGTCCGCAAGTTCAGCGGTGTTTGAGTTTGAACCAATTCCTATATACGCGTCCATTTCTTTCATTTTCATAGCGTCGACTTCCGCCAAAAGTTCGTACTGCTCTTTTTCCGCCCCCATAAGAAGCTCTCGTTCCACTGAGTTTGAGCGAATATCAACAAATGGTACTCCGCCGACTTTGTAAACCTCTTTTATTAAAGCTTTTATAAGAGGTATGCCTGTGAGCCCGTTTGAGGAAATTAATACTTTTTCTCCTTTTTTTACACGGCAGGAATAGTTTACTAGGTTTTTTGCCAATAATTCGTTTCTTTGATCCAATTTTATCACCTTTTCATTTTCTGAGTTTTTTATTCTTTAATTTATTGTTTGCTGTATTTGTTTATTTATTCTAAGGAAATGCCGCGTAATTCAAAAATAAAAATAATTTTAGCGTGAGCGGCAAAAAAATTGAGCGGAAGTGCGGGTTTTTATAGTCAAATCACTTGGAGCGTATTTTTTTGCAAAATTATTTTTATTTCCTATTTGTGCGGTGTTTCCCTAAGGAAATGCCGGCAAATTTAAAAATTAGTGAAAATAATCAGCGTGTCAATTTTGCGGACACGCTGATTGTAATATTTTTATTATAAAATATATTTGTCGATTAACGTTACAAGGTTGGCTATCTCGGGTTTTGTGATTTGTGCCGTGGCGCCTAGGGATTCTCCTTTTTTCTTCATTTCCTCGTTTATAAGAGATGAAAAAACTATTACGGGAAGCGGTTTTAAATATTCATCTTCTCTTATGAGTTTTAAAAGCCTATGACCGTCCATTTTTGGCATTTCTATATCTGTTACTATACAGCAAACGTGATTTCTTAAATCATCACCAGTTTCTTTGAATTTGCAAAGTGTTTCCCACGCTTCTTTTCCGTTTGAGCAGGGAATGAGATTTGTATACCCTGATTTTTCCAGCGACTCCACAATCATTCTCTCAAGAAGCGGAGAATCTTCCGCGAGGAGAATTGGTTTTTGTGAGGTTTGCCTCTCTCCTAATGAGTATACGTCTTGAATTTGTATTCCTGTGTCAGGAGCTATGTCTACAAGTATTTTCTCAAAGTCAAGTATTGTTATAAGACGATTGTCATATCTGGCTATTCCTGTCGCTAAACCTTCCTCGCCGCCGTAAATTGTGGAGTCTGGTTTTTCTATGCTTTCCCAGGATATACGGTGTATTCCTTCTACGGCGTGTACGTGAAACGCCGTGTTTGTTTTGTTGAAGTTGGTTATTATGAATATGCTTCTTTCCTCGTTTTGTACAGGGGAAAGTCCCATATATGCGGGAAGATTGACAACTGTCATTATTTTGTCCCTGGGTTTGAAAATACCCTCGACAAACGGGTTTGAGTTTGGCATTGGCGTAACAGGAGCGTACTGCATTATTTCAACTACCTTTGCCACGTTTATTCCGAAATAACGGTTGCCAATTGTAAATTCCATAACTTCAAGCTCGTTTGTTCCACTTTCTAAAAGAATTTCGTTTTTTTTCATTTCAACCATTTTACTTCCTCCTAACAAAGCGATATGTATGCCGCACAGTGGCTAAAAATTATGTTTAACAATTATATGATTTTTATTTTAAAATGGAAAATCATTATTTGGAGTCAATCAACTTGAAAATCGAACAAGTTTGGCATATAAAAATCCTTTTCGCTGTGTTATCGTCGGTCGGCATAGGCTTTGGCTATGCTCTCCCTCCGCTGCCTTGTGAAAATAATTTTTATCTTGCCTCCTTTTGCTTATTTTCAAATTGATTGACTATACTTTTGTGCAGCGTTTCCTTGGGGAAACGCTGATTTGATGATAAAAAATTTTTCATTTGGGCAATCAGTGTTTCCTTTATATAATTTCATTATATCATTATAGATGAATTTTGAAAAGTAAAATTTTTTAATTATTGCGGAAATTAATTTTATTGATGTAATTGTCGTGATTTTTATGTTGCTATAATTATGAAATTAATTTATAATGATTTCAGTGATTTTTGACAATTGAAGTTTTATGGCAATACCGCATAATTATAATTTCACAGCTTTGGCTGATATTTCCCATTGTTGCGTCAAAATCTCTTATCATAGGCTCCGACTATGATTGCGAGCTTTTTCCTTGCACTGAAAAATATCATCTCAAACCTGTTTTATTGAATTATGCGGTATTGCCTTATAAATTATGAAAAGAGGTATTTGTTTATGAATAAAAAAGTTGTTGCCGTATTGTTTGGAGGACAATCGTCAGAACACGAGATTTCTAAAATTTCCGCCGCCACGATTATTTCGGCTTTGGATAAAGATAGGTATTTTGTTATGCCTGTTTATATTACAGAAGACGGAAAATGGCTTATGTATGATGGGCCTGCTGAGAATATTATTAACGGAAAATGGGAGAAATATTCTGTAAGAGTTATTTTGAGCCCGGATACGGAGCATCACGGTCTTTTGAGAATAGTTGGCAACAAATTTAAGGTTATTCCTGTTGACTTTGTTATTCCTGTACTTCACGGAAAGTTTGGAGAGGACGGCACTATTCAGGGGCTTCTGGAACTTTCGGGTATTCCTTATGTTGGCTGCGGCGTGCTTGCCTCAAGTGTCGCTATGGATAAGTCGTTTACTAAAATTATCGCTGAAAGCATAGGCGTTGAGCAGGCTCAATATACCGTTTTATACAGACATATGATTGAGGAGGCGGACGAGGAAGATAAAAATAAAATTTATGAGGAAATTGAAAAGAAAATACCTTATCCTTGTTTTGTTAAACCTGCTAACGCAGGTTCTTCTATAGGTATATCAAAGGTTAAAAACAGAGAGGAACTTATAGACGCTCTTGCTCTTGCCTGTGAACACGACAGAACTATTGTTATTGAGGAAACTATTGTGGGCAGAGAAGTTGAATGCGGTGTTTTGGGAAACGATGAGATTGCTGTTTCCTGTGTGGGAGAGGTTCTTGCCGCCGGCAATTCGGGGCTTTATGATTTTGATTCAAAATATAATAACAGAGAGTCTAAAACAGTTATTCCCGCTAATCTTGACGAGAGTATTTCAGAGGAAATAAGAGAAAAGGCTGTTAGGATATTTAAGGCTATAGACGGACGCGGTCTTTCCAGGGTGGATTTTTTTGTGGAAAAAGACACAAACAGAGTTATATTTAACGAGATAAATACATTCCCTGGATTTACTTCTATAAGTATGTATCCGGAGTTATTTAACGCCTGCGGAATCGGTATGGAAGAACTTGTTGAAAAGCTTTTTGAACTTGCTGAAAACCGCTGTATGGGTGATTAATGGAGTATTAAACCTGTTTGATAACAGATAGAGGGTGAGTGAGATGGATAACAGGCCTATTGGTGTTTTTGATTCGGGAGTGGGGGGACTTACCGTTGCTAAAGAGGTTATAAAGGTTTTGCCTAATGAGAATATAATTTATTTTGGAGATACCGCCAGAGTTCCTTATGGTTCTAAATCAAAAGAAACTGTTACAAAATTTTCGGGTCAGATTATAAGGTTTCTTATGTCTAAAAATGTTAAAGCGGTGGTGATTGCTTGCAATACTGTCAGCTCCAATTCTTTTGAGAAACTTAAAGAGGAGTTTTCAGTGCCTATTGTTGAGGTGGTTACTCCAGGTGTGGAGGCTTGTATTAAGGCTACGAAAAATAAAATTGTGGGAATAATAGGCACAGAGGCTACTATAAAAAGCGGAGCTTATGAGAAAAAACTGAAAGAATATGACAAGAATATAAAAGTTTTCTCTAAGGCCTGTCCGCTTTTTGTTCCTATCGCTGAAGAAGGCTGGGCGGATAATGAGGTTGCAAGGCTTACGGCAGAGATATATTTAAAAGAACTTTTGGAAAAAGGCATTGATTCGGTTGTTCTTGGCTGTACTCACTATCCTTTGCTTAAAAACTGTGTGAGAAAGGTTTTGGGCGAGGGGGTTAGTATTGTGGACCCTGCTTGCGCCGCCGCTTTGAAAATGAAAGAATATCTTGAAAACAACAATATGCTTGCTGATAATTTGGGAGAGGTTTCCTTTTTTGTCAGTGACAATACCGAAAAGTTTGATTTTATATGTCAGTCTGTTCTTGGAAAAAGATGTGCCGCTGAAAAAATTGACATAGATATTTATTAATATAGTCAATTAACTTAAAAAATGAAAAAGTTCGGCGGTCAAAAATCCTTTTCGCTGTGTTATCGTCGGTCGGCATAGGCTTTGGCTATGCTCTCCCTCCGCTGCCTTGCGAAAATAATTTTTGTCTCGTCTCCTTTTTTCCATTTTCAAGTTGATTGACTATAAAACCGCGGGAGGCTGTCCCCATATATGCACTGAGTTAAAACCGTGGGACGCTGTCCCACACCCTGCAAGGGACCAGTCCCTTGACCCAT
>CAOJPS010000016.1 GCA_948441255.1 uncultured Eubacteriaceae bacterium
TTTGAACAGCTTCCTGTAAGCTTATTTGAGGCGGCAGAGATTGATGGATGTTCTCCTTTTGGTATCTTTATTAAAATAGTTCTTCCATTGTCTAAACCTGCTCTTGCTTCTATTGGTTTGTTCTTTGCCGTTGCTTTCTGGAGTGAATATTTCCACTATGTATTGTATGTAACAAGCAACGATAATAACAACTTCCAGGTTAAGCTTAGAGAGTTGGTTATTACGGATGAACCTATACCAGAGGCAAAAGACGCTGGTCTTATGTCTGAAACTATGAAGAATGCGGCTATTATTGTTAATATTCTTCCTTTTGCTATTATTTATCCGTTCTGTCAGAAATACTTCGTTACAGGTATTACATTGGGTGCGGTTAAAGAATAAGTATTCAGTATCTTTAAGAGGTGCGAGGCAAAGCCTCACACCTCTATTTTATTTACATAAGCAAGGCTTATTTGATTTATGAGAGATGAGGGATTTTATGAATAAAATAGTTGTTGATAAAAATGGTATGGGTGACTTTTCTACCGTTATGGAAGCGATAGCTTCGGTTAATGGAGAAAATTCAGCGGAAATTTTTATAAAAAAAGGTGTCTACAAAGAAAAAATTATTGTTGATAAACCTAATATAAAAATTATTGGTGAAAACCCTGAGGAAACTATACTTACTTATGATGACGGAGCTTTGGGTATTGACAGTGAAACTGGAATGCCTATGGGAACTTTTAAGACAGCTTCGTTTCATATTTTGAGAGAGGGGGAAGGTTTTTCCGCTTATAATATTACATTTGAAAATTCTGCCGGTATGGGAGATGTTGTTGGGCAGGCGGTTGCTTTATACGTCGATTGTGATAAGGCTGTTTTTAAAAATTGCAGAATGCTTGCCAGACAAGATACTCTTTTAACAGCGCCTATGCACGAGGATATCGCTAAGGAGCCTAATAGGCTTAACAGACAGTTTTTTAAAGATTGTTATATTGAGGGCGATGTTGATTTTATTTTTGGCGGGGCCACGGCTGTGTTTGAGAACTGTGAAATTAAAGGTCTTGACGCTGACAGAGAAATTAATGGATATTATACCGCTGCTTGCACAGCCAAAAAAATTGAATATGGATATGTTTTCATTAATTGTACATTAACAACCGATTTTGCCGCTGATGGAACTTATTATTTGGGGCGGCCTTGGAGAGAATTTGCTAAAACAGTGTTTTTAAATTGTGAAATGGGAAGTCATATCCATAAAGAAAGTTTTAGTAAATGGAAGAATTTTGAGGAAAGAAGTGAAACTTGTTATTACGCTCAATATAAATCAAGAGGCAAAGGTTTTGATGAGAAAAATACTGCTGATTGGACTTATATTTTGAGTGATGACGAGGCTTGTAAATATACTTTAAAAAATATTTTTAAAGACTGGAATCCTATTGTTGAGGAGTGATAATTTGGAAACAAATTACTATAGTATGAGAGAATATTTTTTGCGTCTTTTTGATGAGAATTATCGTGAGTTTGGATTTTTTGGCGAAAGTAAAGAGGAGCTTACTTTGTGGCAGAAAGATACTCGCGTTAGGCTTTTAAAGCTTTTGGGATTTGATAAAATGAAAGGCTGTGATTTAAATCCTGTCGTTGTTGAAAGCGAGGAATTAGACGGATACAAAAGAGAGAAAGTCGTTATTGAAACTCAGAAAGATGTTTTTATGCCATTGTTTGTTCTTACCCCTGAAACTGGAAGAAAAATTCCTGTTATTGCTGTTCACGGTCACGCAAGCGATGGAAAAAACGGTCTTGTTGGCATAGTAAGTGAATTGACTGAAAAGAAAATTGAGGAATACAATTATACATATGCCCTTGCTTTGGTTAAAAGGGGTTATGTGGTTTTTTGCCCTGATTTATGCGGTTCAGGAGAAAGACGAGAGGAAAGACAGCAAAAAGAAACTTCTGTTTTGGAAAGTTCCTGCAACGATATAAACAACGCCGCTATGAGTCTTGGTATGTCTATTTTAGGGCTTATGGTGTTTGATTTGATGAGGCTTATAGATTATGTTGAAAAGCTTGGCTTTAAAGAAGATATCGCTTGCTGCGGTTTTTCTGGCGGGGGATTGTGTACTTTGTGGTTATCTGCTCTTGATGAGAGAGTTAAATGTGCTGCTGTAAGCGGTTATTTCCATGGTCTTAGAGATACTGTGCTTGATAATAATTTGTGCGGCTGTAATTTTGTATATGATATGTGGAGATATATTGATGTCTGCGACTTGGGAAGTTTGATTGCCCCAAGAAAATTACTTATTGAAAGCGGTACTTCTGATAAATTGAATGGAAAACGAGGACTTAATAACGTTTTTGAACAGATTATTCAGACGAGAAATTCATATTCTTTGCTTGAAAGTGATAATCTTGTTCATAAAATTTTTGAGGGCGGACATAAGTGGTTTGGCGCGGCTTATGATTTCTTAGATGATTGGAGTGCTCATTGTGAATAAATTGTATTTTGAAAAGTTGTCTTCTTTTGACAGAATTAAAGAACCTTGTTCGGTGGCTATTCCTTTCCCTAAGGGTGAAATTTTTGACCTTGATAATTTAGCTGTCGCTGATGATAATGGGCAGGTTTTATCTCAGGCTGTTTCTACCGCTTTATGGAGCGATGGTTCTGTTAAATGGGCATATATAGACTTTTTGGCGGATTTGCCGGGGAACAAAAGTAAAATTTATTATTGTAAATCAGTTAAAGAAAAATTTAAGCTTGAAGATATAAAAATTGTTTTTGATGATAAGTTTATTTCCGTTGATACAGGTAAACTTTTTGTTAAGCTTAACAAAAAGGGGAATATTTTTAATTCTATTCAGTCAAATTATATAAGATTTGAGGAAAAAAATATAAAGGGACCTTTGATTAACGGAAAGTATAACGCTGTTGTCGATGATTGGCAGGTTATTTCACAAGGTCCTGTTACAGCTGTTCTGAGGGGAAAAGGAAAGCATATTGACAAGGATGGAAACTCGCTTTTGGATTTTATTGTTAATTTGCAGTTTTTCAAAGAAAAAGATTGGTTTAAAATTGATTATAAAATATTGAATTTTGAAAAATCTGAAGCCGTGAGCATAAAATCTATGAGTTTGGACTTTAATAAAAAATCAATAAATGATATTAAACTTTGTATAGCTAAATCTAATTATCTTACTTCTTATACAAAAGGCGGCAAAGGTGATTCCCTTTATTATGAAATTGACGCTGAACACCTTATTTATGAGGCTAATGAACATTTTCCCGAAGTGTTTTATGGAACTTTTTTCGCTGATTGGAATGATGGGGAAGGGGGTATATGCGCTACTCTTTTTCAAGCTTATCAAAATTATCCTAAGGCTTTTAAGGTTGATAAGGGCGGTATTTCTATTCAGATTGTTCCTAAGGGCTCTAAAATTGAATTTTTGAGAGGTATGTCAAAAACTCATACTCTTTTTGTTCATTTGCATTCGGCAGAGGAAACACCCGAAAAGCTTAATCTTCGTTCTTTACAGTTTCAAATGCCTGACAGACCTTATTTGGATATGGAGAATTATCGGGACGCTAAAGTTTTTCCTGATATATTTTTGAGCAAGCCTGAGCAGGTTCAAGACTATGAGGAAGTTTTTGTGCGTAAAATGGACGCGAGGGGAAAGGCTTATGGTATACTTAACTGGGGCGATGTTCCTGATATGCATTATACGAAGCAGGGAAGGGGAAACGGCGAACTTGTTTGGGTGAATAATGAATATGATTTTCCTCATACCGCTATGCTTATGTACGCCAGAACAGGAGAAAGGCGTATGCTGGATTATCTCCTTGTTTCAGCAAGACATTGGTTTGATATTGATATATGCAGATGTTCTGATGACGATTGCAGATTGTTCGGGCAGGTTATTCATTCCGCAAGACACGTTTCTGGTAAAATTGAAATAAGCCACGAATGGGTGGAAGGACTTTTTGATTATTATCATATGACTAATGACAAATTCGCCTATGAGTCGGCTATTGAAATTGGACATAATATTAAAAGAAATTTAAAATTGCCAAGATATCATAAAGACGGTGAGATTAACGCCAGAGAAACAGGCTGGGCATTGAGGGCGCTGGTTGCTTTATATAATGAAACCAACGATAAAACGTGGCTTGATGATGTTGACTTTATTATTGGTCATTTTAAAAGCTGGAAAGAAAAGTATGGCTTGTGGCTTGCGCCTTATACCGATAATGTTGCTGTCAGAGTTCCTTTTATGATTTCTATTGCTGTAGTGAGCCTTATGAGATATTATGAGATAAAACCGAATATTGAAATTAAAAATATGATTGTCGAGGCTGTTGATGATATGGTTGAAAACTGCATTCTTGACAGCGGCTTGTTTTATTACAAAGAAATGCCAAGCCTTAAAAGAAACGGAAACAACACTACTGTTTTGGAGGCGTTGGTCTGCGCTTATCGGCTTACTGGAAGAAGAAGATATCTTGAGGCGGGAATAAAAACATTTTCTGAATATATGAAAGAAAAACCTAATTTGTACAGCGGTGATAAATATGAGAAAGATGGAGCTGTTATTGTTTCGGGACAAAGTACAAAGGGTATCGCTCAGTCATTTATGCCGGTGGCTTCTTTTTATTATACTCTTGTAAAAGAAGGGATTAAAATTTAACTGTATGAAATAAATCGCGGTGAGAATATTTTTTGTTTAGGGAAACACCGCACAAAGAGGAAATAAAGATAATTTGTCGGTATTTTTTAGCTTTTAATTTTTGTAGATAATAATTATTATAATTTTTGGAGGTAGTTAAATGTCAGTTTATAATATTTTGGATTTTGGAGCTGTTGGTGATGGGGTGACCTCTTGTACGGAGGCGTTTAAAAAGGCTGTTAAGGAATGTTCATCAAAAGGCGGAGGTAAAGTTTATGTTCCGGCTGGAACTTTTCTTACAGGCGCTATTTTTCTTGAAAGTAATATAAATCTTTATATTGAGGCGGGAGCAACTCTGCTCTTTTCAAATAATATAGAAGATTATCCGGTTGTGATATCAAGATGGGAAGGTGTTAAAAGAGAATGTTATGCTTCTTGTATTAATGCCGATAACGCTAAAAACGTTTCTATTACGGGACGTGGTACATTGGACGGTCAGGGCGCTTTTTGGTGGAAAATTTTTAGAGCGAAGGAAAATGAGTATCCAAGACCTAAGCTTATTTCTCCTTATGAGTGTGAAAACGTGCTTATTTCAGGAGTTACTCTTAAAAATTCTCCTAGTTGGACAATTAATACTATTTTATGCGACAATGTGACGGTTGATAAGGTTACTATTAATAATCCGTCTGATTCTCCAAATACAGATGGTATTAATCCAGAGTCTTGCTCAAATGTACATATTTCTAATTGTCATATTGATGTTGGTGACGATTGTATCGCTGTTAAAGCGGGTACAGAAGATACAAAGGACAGAGTGCCTTGTACAAATATTACTATTACAAACTGTACTATGGTTCACGGTCACGGAGGAGTTGTTCTTGGAAGTGAAATGAGCGGGGATATTGTTAATGTGACAATCAGCAATTGTGTATTTGAGGGTACTGACAGGGGAATAAGACTTAAATCAAGACGAGGCAGAGGCGGATGTGTTGAGGATATCAGAGTTAACAATATAGTTATGAATAATGTGCTGTGTCCGTTTATCGCTAATCTTTATTATTATTGCGGACCTAAGGGCGATGATAAATATGTGTGGGATAAAAATCCTTATCCTATTACAGAGGAAACTCCAGCTTTCAGACGGTTGAGTTTTGCTAATATTACAGCTAAAAACGTAAACGCCGCCGCTGGATATTTCTATGGACTCGCGGAGATGTTTGTTGAGGATATTACTTTTGATAATGTGTATATTTCTATGTCTGATGACGCTGTGGAAGGCTGTCCCGCTATGCTTGCCGGTATTGAGCCTATGAAACAGAAAGGATTTTTCCTTAGAAATTCTAAAAATTTTGTTCTTAACAATGTTACTGTTGTTGGAATTGATGGAAACGCTTTTGAGCTTGAAAATTGTGAGGATATTATTTTTTCAAATTGTAAAATGAAAGAAAACAGAAATAACGACGCTAAACTTATTGAACAGGTGGATTCAAAAAACTGCGTTATTAAGTAATCGGAGGGTTTTATGGAAAAATGGTCTGTTAAAATGGCTGATTGCGTTGTTTTTGGGCGGCCGGCTCTTGATTATAATAGGTGGAATTATGGAAACGGTGTGGTTATGCTGGCTCTTTTGGATATATGGAAAAAAACTAAAGACCGTAAATATTTTGACGTTTGCAAAGACTATATGGAAAAATATATTTATGAAAACGGTATGATTAGAGATTACAGACCGTATGAATATAATATTGACTATATTAATAACGGAAAAATATTGTTTGATTTGTTTGAGGAAACTGGTGATGAAAAATATAGACGAGCTATTTTTAAATTGAGAAATCAGTTGTATAAACATCCGAGAACTTCCGAAAACGCGTTTTGGCATAAAAAAATTTATAAAAACCAAGTGTGGCTTGATGGTCTTTATATGGAAGCGCCTTTTTACGCTCAGTTTGTTAAAACTTTTGACAATAAAAAAAATTATAATGATGTTGTAAGGCAATTTTTATTGTGCAAAAAAAATATGCGCGATGAAAAGACGGGACTTTATTATCACGCTTGGGACGAAAGTCATTCTGAATTCTGGTGTGATAAAAAAACAGGTTTGTCACGTAATTTTTGGGGCAGGGCTATGGGTTGGTTTGTTATGGCTCTTGCTGATGTTCTTGAAATTATTCCTGATGATTATAAGGATTATTCTGAACTTGCTCATATGCTTTCAGAAGCGCTGGAGGCTCTTGTTAATTTTCAGGATACAAGCGGCTGCTGGTATCAGGTTATTGATAAAGGATATAAAACGGGAAATTATATTGAGGCTTCCTGCAGCTGTATGATTTTGTATGCCCTTGCTAAAGCTGTAAGACTTGGAATTATTGAAAAAGAAAAATATAATGAGTCTATTGAAAAAGCGTTTAATGGTATTATTGACGAGTTTATTTTGATTACTGATAACAGTTTTATTAATCTTAATAAAAACTGTGCTGTTGCTGGTCTTGGAAATAAAGATAAGCGTGACGGAAGTTTTGCCTATTATATAAGCGAGCCTATTATTTGTAATGACCTTAAAGGGGTTGGCGCTTTTATTATGGCGGCTTATGAGTATGAGATTTATAAAAATTTATGGTAGTTTTTTGGCGAATTGCGTGAAAAACCAAGGTTTTTTTAAGTTATAGTAATTACACTTAAATTGTAACAAAAAAATATTTTACGTGTACGTAAGTACTGCTGGGCGGCAAGCGAATTGCGGAGCAATTTGCAGCCCGTGCAAGTAAAATAATTTTTTTGTAACTTTTAAACTGTAATTACTATATCACTTATTGGGCAGCGTCTGATTTTTTGTATATTTTAATTGTTTTTAAACAGTTTATAAGAGGTTTTGATTTATGGAGAAAAATATTTCTTTTACACATCTTCACGTGCATACGGGCTATAGCCTTTTAGATGGCTCTTGTAAAATAAAAGAACTTATTTCCCGAGTTAAAGAACTTGGGATGGACTCTATAGCTATTACAGACCACGGTGTTATGTATGGTGCTATAAAATTTTATCAGGAAGCTGTGGCACAGGGAATTAAGCCTATTTTGGGCTGTGAGGTTTATGTTGCTTCCGGTTCAAGATTTAATAAAGAAAATTCGGGGGATAATTTTTATTATCATCTTGTTTTGCTCGCAAAGGATAATAATGGATATAAAAATCTTATTAAAATGGTTTCTAAGGGTTTTACAGAGGGATTTTATTATAAACCTCGTATAGATTTGGAACTTTTGGAAGAATATAACGAGGGGATTATCGCTTTAAGCGCTTGCCTTGCCGGTCCGGTGGCGAAAACTATTTTGAATGGCTCTTATGAAAAAGCTAAGGAAATGGCTCTGAAATATGATAAAATATTTGGCCGGAATAATTTTTATCTTGAAATTCAAGACCACGGTATTGATGAGCAAAGAATGGTTAATAACAGTCTTATAAGAATGAGTGAGGAAACAGGTATTCCTCTTGTCTGCACAAACGATTTGCGCTATATTAACAGGGAAGACGCGGAGGCTCACGATATTCTTATTTGTATTCAGACAAATAAAACCGTTAATGAGGAAAATAGAATGAAATATGTTGGTTCTGAATTTTATCTTAAATCTCCGGATGAAATGTATTCTCTTTTTCCTTACGCAAGGCAGGCTGTTGAAAATACGGTTAGAATAGCGGAAAGATGTAATGTTTCTTTTGTGTTTAATAAGTATAAACTTCCTGTTTTTGATGTTCCGGATAATAAAGACGCTTTTTTATATCTGAGAGAACTGTGTTTTGACGGCCTTAAAGAAAGATATGAAAATGTTACCGAAAAACTTATAGAAAGGCTTGATTATGAACTTGATACAATAAAAAATATGGGGTTTGTTGACTATTTTCTTATTGTATGGGATTTTATCAAATATGCTAAGGACAATGGTATTATGGTTGGTCCTGGAAGGGGTTCGGCGGCGGGGAGTATTGCCGCTTACTCACTTAGGATAACGGATATTGACCCTATTAAATATAATTTGATTTTTGAGAGATTTTTGAATCCTGAAAGAGTGAGTATGCCGGATATTGATATTGATTTCTGTTATGAAAGACGTCAAGAGGTTATTGACTATGTTGTGAGAAAATATGGAGCTGACCACGTTGCTCAAATTGTTACTTTTGGAACTATGGCGGCGAGAAACGCTATTCGTGATGTTGGCAGAGCGTTGGCTATGACTTATTCAGAAGTTGACAAAATCGCTAAAATGATTCCGATGGAACTTAAAATGACTATTAAAAAGGCTCTTGAAATGAATCCTGAACTTTCCGCTGAATATAATTCGGATTCTAAGGTTAAGTATCTTCTTGATATGTCAATGAAACTTGAGGGACTTCCAAGACACGCTTCTACACACGCCGCCGGAGTTGTTATATGTGATAAGCCTGTAGTTGAGTATGTGCCTCTTAACTCAAATGATGGTGTTGTTACTACACAATACACTATGACTACTCTTGAAGAACTTGGACTTTTGAAAATGGATTTTCTTGGTCTTCGTACTCTTACGGTTATTCATAACGCTGTGCTTGAGGCTGAAAGAAACTATGAAATTAAAATTGATATGACAAAAATTAATTATGATGACAAAAAGGTGTTTGAACTTATTTCAAGCGGAAAAACAGATGGTGTTTTTCAGCTTGAAAGTCCTGGTATGCGTCAGTTTATGAAGGAACTTCAGCCTAATTGTCTTGAGGATATTATTGCTGGGATTTCCCTTTATCGTCCGGGACCTATGGAGTTTATTCCTAAATATATCAAGGGTAAAAATAATAAAGATTCGATTGTTTATACTCATAATGCCCTTGAAAAAATACTTGAGCCAACTTATGGCTGCATAGTTTATCAGGAACAGGTTATGCAGATTGTTAGAGATTTGGCTGGGTATAGTCTTGGGAGAAGCGACCTTGTCAGACGAGCTATGAGTAAAAAGAAAGCTGACGTTATGGCGCAGGAAAGAAAAAATTTTATTGAGGGTTTTGGCGATGATGTTCCTGGCTGTGTGAAAAATGGCATTGACAGAGAATCAGCGGAAAAAATATTTGACGAAATGACGGATTTTGCTAAATATGCTTTTAACAAATCTCACGCTGCGGCTTACGCTGTTGTGGCGTATCAGACGGCTTATTTGAGAACTTATTATCCTGTTGAGTTTATGGCCGCTCTTATGACAAGTGTTATGAATTTTCCGGATAAGGTTTCTGAATATATCGCGGCTTGCAGAAAAATGAATATTAAAATTCTTCCTCCTGATATAAACGAAAGTTTTCACAATTTTAGTGTTGCCGGCGGAAAAATTAGATATAGTCTTTCCGCTGTTAAAAATGTCGGTGTGGGAAATGTTAAGGCGCTTGTGGAAGAAAGAGAGAAAAATGGAAATTATATTAGTATGACTCAGTTTCTTAACAGACTTTCGGGCGATATGAATACAAGGGCAGTTGAAAGTCTTATTAAAGCGGGGGCTTTTGATTCTCTTGGCGGTAAACGGTCACAGTATATGAGCGTTTATAAACAAGTTTATACTGGTCTTGGTCAGGCGAAAAAGAGAACTATGGCGGGACAGCTTAATTTATTTGAAATGATTGCTCAAAGTGACGATGAACTTTATAAGGATGAACTTCCAGAAATTCCAGAGTATCAAAAAAAGCAACTTCTTACTCTGGAAAAAGAGGTTTTGGGTATTTATGTAAGCGGTCATCCTCTTTCTGAATATAAAGATGTTATTGAAAAATATACTACTCATACGAGTATTGAGTTTTCATCAGATTACGCGGATTTATTTGATTCTCAGAAAGTTTGTGTAGGAGGAATTGTTTCGGAGGTTTCTGTTAAGTATACAAAAAATAACAAGGTTATGGCTTTTGTTAATATTGAGGATTTGGATGGGATTATTGAGATTATTATGTTTCCTGAGATTTATTCGAGGTATTCGGAATTATTGTTTGAAAATAATGTTATTTTGGTTTCTGGAAAGGCAAGTGTTTCTGATGACCAGCCTACAAAAGTTATTTGTGAAAGTGTGACTTCATATAATGACATTGTTTATCAAAGTCAAACTTTGTGGCTTAAAATCTCAAAAGATTTGGAACTTACTCCTAATGATATTTTTTCTGTCCTTAAAAAGTATAAGGGTAAAACGCCGGTTATTTTATATGATGAAAGAAAAAAACAAAAGTTTAAACTTGCTGACGAAAATTATATTTCGGTGGACTCAAGTATTTTGGCGGAACTTAAAAATTTGCTTGGGGAAAAATCAGTTATTTTGAAAAGTTAAAATATGGTTTTGCTTATGTTTAAAGAAACACCACACAAAGGATATTAAAAATTATTTTTATTTTTGAATTATGAGGTATTTCCTTAAAAATGACAAAATTTTAATGATAATTTTATTCTTTTTTGAATAAATTTACTGTGATTTTTCGCGAACAAAAAATATTTTTTTAAATATTATAAAATATTTTTATAATATTTAATTATACTGTGTTGAGTATTTTGAAATTTGGACATATTATTACTTAGCTGTAAATTTTTATTAGTATTAAGGAAAAACTTGACGAAACTATATATTTAATTGTACAATTTATTTGGTTCATTTTGTTTATATTGTATGAATGGAGGTAGTTTTTATGAGCTCTATTAAAAAAATTGGCGTTTTGACAAGCGGAGGCGATGCTCCTGGTATGAACGCCGCTATACGTGCTGTTGTCAGAACGGCTATACATAACAATATTCAAGTTATTGGTATTAAAAGAGGTTTTGACGGACTTATGAACGGAGAGTTTATGGATTTGGACGCGCCTGCTGTTTCAAGTATTATGTATAGAGGCGGTACTGTGCTCTTAACTGCTCGCTGCCCTGAAATGACTACAGAGGCGGGACAGAAAAAGGCAGCTCAGATTTGTAAAGTTCTTGGTCTTGACGCTTTGGTGGTTATCGGAGGTGACGGTTCACTTCACGGAGCTCAGGCTCTTATGAAATTAGGTGTTAATGTTATGGGTATTCCTGGGACTATAGATTTGGACCTTGACTGTACAGATTATACTATTGGATTTGATACCGCTGTTAATACAGGTATGGACGCTATTAACAGAATAAGGGATACATCGTGCTCACACGAGAGATGCAGTATTGTTGAGGTTATGGGCCGAAATGCTGGTTTTATCGCTCTTTGGTGCGGTATTACAGGAGGCTCGGAAGAAATTTTGATACCTGAAAAGCCTGATATTGACAACGACGCTGTTGTTAAACAAATTCTTGAAAACAGAAGCCAAGGCAAAACTCATAACCTTGTTATTGTTGCTGAAGGTGTTGGCGGAAGCCAGGAACTTGCCAATCATATTGAATCTCTTACAGGTATTCAGACAAGGGCTACCATTCTTGGACATTTGCAGAGAGGCGGAGTGCCTACGGCTATTGACAGAATGCACGCTTCAATGATGGGATATAATACGGTTAAGGCTCTTATTGATGGGCGAATAAACCGTGTTATGGTATATCGTGATGGAAAATATGATGATTTAGATTTAGACGAGGCTCTTGCTTATGAGAGGAAATATGACAACACGCTTTATGAAATATCAAAAATTTTAGCTATTTAAAAGGAGTATAATTATGCGTAAGACAAAGATTGTTGCAACTATAGGACCAGCAAGTAATTCTGTTGAAAAGATTAAAGAACTTTTTGAGGCGGGTATGAACGCGGCGAGAATTAATTTTTCTCACGGAAGCCACGAATCTCACGGAGAAACTATTAATAAAATTAAACAAGTAAGAGAAGAAATGGGATTGCCGATTCCTTTGATTCTTGATACTAAGGGCCCAGAAATAAGAACAGGAGTGCTTAAAAAAGAACCTGTTGAACTTGTGAAAGGAAATCAGTTTATTCTTACAACAGAGGAAATTGAGGGTGACGAAAATAGAGTTTCTGTCACTTATTCAGATTTTACAAAAGATTTGAGTGTTGGTTCAACTGTTCTTATTGATGATGGATTAATTGAACTTGAGGTTAAAGAAATTAAAGATAATGACGTGATTTGTGAAATTATTAATTCGGGACTGCTTGGCTCAAGAAAGGGCGTTAATATTCCTGACGCTCATTTGGGACTTCCGGCACTTTCTGAAAAGGATATTTCTGATATAAAATTCGGTATTAAAATGGGATTTGATTACATTGCCGCTTCTTTTATTCGTTCCGCGGAGGACGTTAAGGAAATAAGAAAAGTTCTTGAGGAAAATGGAGGTTCTTCAATTAAAATTATTTCTAAAATTGAAAACAGAGAAGGCGTTGATAATCTTGAGAAAATACTTGGGGTTACTGATGGAATTATGGTAGCAAGAGGTGACTTGGGTGTTGAGATTCCTCTTGAGGAAGTTCCTGTTATTCAAAAAGAAATGATTAGAATGTGTAAGGAAAGAGGAAAGCTTGTTATTACAGCTACTCAAATGCTTGAGTCGATGGTAAACAATCCTCGTCCTACAAGAGCTGAGGCAAATGACGTGGCAAACGCTATTTTTGATGGAACAGACGCGATTATGCTTTCCGGTGAAACGGCTAAGGGAAAATATCCTGTTGAGGCTGTTAAAACTATGGTTAGAATTGCCGAAAAGATTGAAAGTTCTATTGATTATAAAAAGGTATTTATGGAGGAGAAATCTTTTATTGCTTATAACGTTACTGACGCTGTAAGTCACGCTACTTGTACTACCGCCGCGGATTTGAACGCTACTTGTATTATGGCTGTTTCAAAGTCAGGTTTTACTGTTAGGGAAGTTTCAAAATTTAGACCGGCTTGTCCGATTATCGCTTTTACTCCAGAGGAACAAGTGAGAAGACAGCTTAATATTATTTGGGGCTGTTATCCTTATATGCTTGAGAATGTTACGACAACTACGTTTGATTTGTTTAAGGCAGCTTGTGACGAAGGTTTAAGACTTGAAATTATAGAAGACGGCGATATTGTTGTTTTTGTAGGAGGTATGCCTGTTGGTATTGCTGGAACAACAAATACGTTGAAGGTTCACGTTGTTGGAGTTGATTAATGAAAAAAGGAGTGTGAAAAAATTTTTTCACACTCCTTTTTTTTCAGCTAAATGATGAATTTATCTTTTTTAGCTGGTTTTGAGTCTAATTCTTTTTTCTTTTCCTCATAACCTGGTCTTCCGAAGAACGCGTAAGTAGCGTTCTTTCCTTCCTCAACGCCTGGTTGGTCGAAAGCGTTTATGTTCATAAGTTCTCCGGCGAATCCTGTCGCAACTTCAAACATATAGAGTGTTTGTCCAAGAGTGAATTCATTTACCTCTGGAAGTGTAATTGTCATATTCATTTTGCCGGATTTCATTAAGGCGTATTCTGTTGCCATTTGTTCTGTTTGTATAAGCTGGTTTTGCGTGATTCCACCTAAAAATCCAAGGCTTGGAATTTCTTTATAGCTTTCCGGAATCTGAATTGTTTCTTTATATTTGTCAACTCCCATAAGAACAATCATTTTGTCAAATGGTCCTTCGGTGTAAAGCTGAACCTGTGAGTGCTGGTCTGTTACTCCAAGGGCTTTTACAGGCGTTGGACCTACGTTTACAATATTTCCCTCGTTATCATATTTTTTACCCAAGGATTCAGCCCAAAGCTGTGCGTACCAGTCGGAAATATATTTGAGAGAATCGGCATAAGGCATTACAACACATATGTTCTTGCCTTTTTCCATTCCAATATAGTTTAATATAGCATACATAAACGCTGGATTTTTATAAATATCGTCATTCTTACATATTTCGTCCATAAATGCCGCGCCAGCAAGCATTGCTTTTATATCAATTCCGCAAAATGCTGCCGCGAGAAGTCCTACAGGTGTGAGCTCGGAAAATCTTCCTCCGACTCCGCTTGGTATTATGAATGTTTTATAGCCTTCCTCTTTAGCGATTTTAACAAGATTTCCGTTTACTTTATCAGTTGTGCAGACAATATGTTCAGAAGCGTCTTTACCAAGTTTTTCATCAAGCATTTTCTTGATAATCATAAATTGTGACATTGTTTCTGATGTGCTTCCTGATTTGCTTATAACGTTGAAAAGACATTTTGTTACATCTATTGTTTGAAAAAGATAAACAAGTTTTTCAGGGTCAACGTTATCAGCTACATAGAGCTTTGGAAATCCATTTCTCTTTTCTCTTGGAAGTTCATTGTAGTAGGGGTGATTTATTGCCTGCTGCACAGCGATTGGACCAAGAGCTGAACCGCCGATTCCCAGAACAACAAAAGCTTCAAATTTATCTTTCTTTTCGTTTACGTAAGAAAGAATATCATCTACAATTTCATCTTGATTATATGGCAAATCTCTCCAGTCCATTTTGCCGTTTTTTCTTTTCTCAACCATCGCTTTTTTCGCGTTTTCAATTTTGTCTGAGATTTTTTCGATATCCTCAACAGAAATACCGTGTTCACCTACAAAATCCGTCATCATATTATTAAAATCAAGACGTATTTTCATTTCATTTTTCCAAGCAGAATCATTAATTTTGTTCATATTTTATATCCCTCCAAAAAATAAAATTTATTATAAAACGCAAATCTGATGACCTGCGAAACTATAACCTTTTTTATGAAAATTTTTAAGAAACTCTGTTTTTATTTTAACAGAATTTCTTTGAAATATAATCATATTTACATTTTAACATTTTTTGCATAAAATTACTAGAGTTTTTAAAAAATTTTTTACTAAATTTACATAAAAAATTTTGTTGTAGTGTATCTTAAATCTAAAATATGTACAAAAAATTACAAAAATATATTTTTTAATTAATTTTATGCAGGGGGTTGACTTTTATATGTGAATTTGATATACTTAAATAAATTGTTGATGTGCTGACGTGGCACAGTAGGTAGCGCACCGCCTTGGTAAGGCGGAGGTCGGCGGTTCAAACCCGCTCGTCAGCTTTTGTGACTTTTTAAAAGTCACTTTTTTTTTGCGAAAATGAAAAAGGAACAGAATAAATTCTGTTCCTTATAAAAGTTTAAATAAAATTCAATTAAAAGTAAAATTAAGCCACTGTTGTTTCTTCAGCATCATTAACATCAACTACATCTGTAGCTTCTTCTGTTTCAACCTCATCAAGTAATTCAGATTCTTCTTCAGTGTCGTCTTCAAGTTCAACATCGATATTTGGTGTGCTGTTATCAGCTTCAGTAGTTTCAACAGCCGCTTCAGTAGTAGTAACAACGTCTTCTTCACCACAGCCGATTAATAAAGAACCTACCATTAAAGTTGAGATTGCGATAGCTAAAAATTTTTTCATTTTAATTTCCTCCTTAAATGAATTAAGTAAATACCTAAAATCAAATTAAACATTTTTAAAATTATAGAGGGTATAGTAATTATACTTTAAAGGTTACAAAAAAATCATTTTACTTGCAGGGACCGCAATTGCATCGCAATTCGCTTATCGCTAAACAGTGCCTATACACTCATAAAATATTTTTTGTTATAATTTAAGTGTAATTACTATAACTTAAACCCAGTACGCACATTTTATAATGTTTTTTCTTATATTTCAAGTAAACAATGATAAAAAGGTGTTTTTAATGATAAAAATTAAAAATATATTGGAATTATTTATATATTTGTGCTAAAATATATATGGATGCTTTATTATTATATCACCGGGGGATAAAAATATGTATGTGGCTTATTTTTGTTTTAAACAAAGCGACACTAATAATATTTATGATTTACTTGAAAAATATTGCTTGTTTAAAGATTTTAAGTTTGTTATTGAAAAATTTAATTCAAAAGGACAATTTTTTAAAATTTTTGAACATAAAAAATATAAAATTATTTTTTTTGATATGAGCGGCAATTATGATGGTTGTATTGAGATAGGGAAAAAGATAAGAGAAATTGACAACGATATTCCTATTGTATTTTTTGCTGGCAATAAATATTATGCTTATGACGCTTTTGAAATATACGCCGCTGATTATATTTTTAAGCCTGTAAAATTTGAAAGGCTTGAAAGAACCCTTGATAGGATTATGAAAAATATCCCTGTTATGAAAAAATTTATTTCTGTAAACGTTAATAAAATAAATACAAAAATAAATATTGCTAACATTATTTATATTGAGGTTATTGGAAATGTTTCCTGTATTCATATGACGCCAAATAACATTGTTAAAGTATATATGACTCTTTCAGAATTGGAAGATACGCTTAAAAATAATCCTTTGTTTTTGAGAACACATAAGAGCTATATTGTGAATATGGATTTTGTGAGCGATATGCAGGGTAATAGTTTTATTATGAAAAATGGTGATGTTGTCGCTATAAGAAAAAATAATTGCAGAGAAATAAAGCAAATTTATAAAAGATTTTTTTTAAATAGAAATTATAGGGAAACGCCGAACAAAGGATAATAAAAATTATTTTTAAAATTTTTATGGATGATATGGTTATAGTAATTACAGTTTAAAAGCGATAAATCTTTTGTGAATTTCACTTTTGACATATTTACATTTTAGTTGTAATATATAGTAGTGTAAAATTTTTTGAAAATTTATCTAAAATATTAAAAAGCTTGTTTAAAGACAAAATATAAATAAAAAATTAGATGATATCTATATTTTTGAGTATTAATTTTTAATAGTTTTTAGACAAGCGTTAAGGAGTGAATGTTTTGGGAGATTGTAATTCTTGCCCTTCAAAGGGAAATTGTAGTAAAGAAAGCTCTGAATGCGGAGTTAAAATTAATCCTAATAATAAAATTAAAAATGTTATTGGAATAATGAGTGGAAAAGGTGGCGTTGGAAAATCTACTATTTCTGTTATGACAGCGAAACTTTTGAGAAAAAAAGGGTATTCTGTCGGGATAATGGACGCTGATGTTATGGGACCTAGTATCGGCAGGCTTATGGGGCTTGGCGGAGTAAGGGCATATGGCTCAAACGCTGGTATTATGCCTGTTGAAACAGAAGATGGAATTAAAGTTATTTCTCTTAATTTTATGATTGAAGATGAAAATCAGCCTGTTATATGGAGAGGCTCTTTACTCTCAGGCTGTGTTACACAGTTTTGGACAGATGTTTTGTGGGGAGAACTGGATTATCTTATTATTGATATGCCTCCGGGAACAGGAGATATCACTCTTACCCTTATGCAGTCGGTTCCTCTGACGGGCGTCGTTATGGTTTCTATTCCTCAGGATATGGTTTCTATGATTGTTTCAAAATCAATAAATATGGCTAAAAAATTGAATGTTAAAGTTTATGGTATTGTTGAGAATATGAGTTACGCGATTTGTCCTCATTGTAATGATAGAATTAAGTTTCATAATGATAAAAATCTTGAAAGCTTTATTGAGGAAAACAATGTTGAATTGCTTGCTGAATTGCCTATGAATTCTAATCTTGGGGAACTTGCGGAGAAAGGTTATGATAGTATTGGCGATGACATTTATTCTATGTTTGATAAAGTTATTGCCGCTGTTGAAAAATAAAATTGGAATACCTCTTTAAAAATTTTTATATAATGTAAAAGTATATATAGTCAATCCACTTAAAAACAAACAAGTTTGACGGTTAAAATTTATTTTTATCTCTCCTCCTTTTGCTTTTTTCAAGTTGATTGGCTATAATTGTTACCAATTTTTTATATATAAATTTTTGGGAGGTATTTTTATGGAACCTATAAAGGAAATTGTGAATATAGACAGATGTGTTGGTCGGGAAATTTCACAGGTGCTTGTTGAGGGAGATATTATTGTTCCTGATGTTAAACCTGATATGGAGAGTGTTCTGCAAACTGATGAGTCGGTTTATATAGAAAACTTTGATATTGTGAACGGAAGAATAAGTTTTAAGGGAAATCTTGGTATTGAACTTATTTATATTTCGAAAAGCGGTGAAAAACCTATACATAGTATTGATTTCTCAGCTCCTGTAAATGATTTTATTATTATTGACGGCATTGAAAAGGGTATGCTTTGCAATCTTAATTGTGATATTGAGAATATTGACTATAAAATGATTAATGACAGAAAGGTGAGTTTTAGAGCTGTTTTAAATGTTATCGGAAATGTTTTTTCCTCAGAGGAGGAAAGTATTGTCGCTGATGTTGAGGAAATTTCGGACAATCAGATGATTAGAAGCAATTTTAAACTTAACGAAATTGTATTAAAAAAGGCGGACAGATTTATTATAAGAGAAGAAATTCATATTCCCTCAGGAAAGCCTAATATAGGCGAGGTGGTTCAGTGCGCTGTTCAGATTTCTAATAAAGATATCCGTGCGCTTAATGGCAAAATAGGTATAAGCGGTGAGCTTATGATTTCTACTTTGTATAAGAGCGATATGAGCGAAAGCGTTATTGAGTTTATTGAAAGCGAGATACCTTTTAATGGAAGTGTTGAGGCTTCTGATGTTAAAGAGGGAATGTTTGCCGACGCCGTGGTTTCTGTTCAAGACAAATATGTTAAAATTTGTCCTGACAGTGACGGTGAGGATAGAATTATTGAAATTGAAGTGAGTGTCGGAGCTTTTGTTGATGTTTGCTGTGAAAAGGAAATTCAAATACTTGAGGATGCTTATTGTATTGACAAAAATTTAAGTCTTTCTGAAAAGGTAATTGAGTATCCTTCGTTTTTATGCAGAAATAAAAGTCAGTTTCCCATAAAAGAAGTGGTTTCTCTTGATGACGATGACGCTAAGATTTTGCAGGTGTTTAAAGTTTCGGGAAAACAGCACCTTGATGAATTTAAAATTCTTGATGATAAGATAGTTGTTGAGGGTATTATCTCTGTTGATGTTCTTTATATCGCTTCTGATGATGATGTTCCTATACATTGTTATAAGACGATTATTCCTTACAGGCAGACTATTGAAACAAAAGGAACAAGAGAAAATAAAAATGTTGACTGTGATATAAAGGTTAATCTTGACAGAATAAATCTTAGTATGCTTTCTGACAGGGAAATTGAGATTAAATGTATGCTTAATTTTTATGTGTGCGTTAATGAAAATAAAATAGTTACTCTTATTGAGGACATTTGTTTTTCTGATTTTGACAAAAACTTTTTTGACAGATTTCCGAGTATGACTATTTATGTGGTGAAGCCGGGAGATACTTTATGGAAAATAGCTAAGAGATTTAATACTACTATTGAGGATATTGTTGCTGTTAATGATATTGAAGACCCTGACAAAATTTATCCAGGCGATAAATTTCTTGTTTTGAAAAAAATACCTCAGATTTAAGAAGATACGGGCAATTCACTACAGCAATTCCAGAATAAACAGAGGATAGAAAAAACATTTTATTCAATATTTCTTAATGCTTTCGGTGTTTAAAGAGCAAAACACCTTTCGCTGAAATATTAGAATAAAATATTCTTTTTCTATCTGTACCAGAATTGCTGTAAGCGGATATCGGTAAAATTACAAAATATTATGTTTTTAAGTTGTAATTTTTAAATGTTATGTGATATAATAAAAACAAAGAAAACTCCAGTTTTTAAAAGTTATAGTTAATCAAATTAAAGCCTAAAAGCTGAGGGATGCTGTCCCATACCTCACAAGCTGGTCAGTGTTTTGGGATTTGCCAAAAATCGGTTTGAGCCGACCGCACTTCTTTGCGGCACATATTAAAAAGGGCTTGACCCTAAACTTTAAGGCAATACCGCACAATTATGATTTTATAGATTTTGACGATATTTTCCATTGCTGCGTCAAAGTCTCTTATCATAGGCTACGACTATGTGTATACCGTGAAGAAAAACGCGGACGGAGAAGTCGGCTTTCGCGTAAGCGAAAGTGTTTGACCAGCAAGCCTTTTCCTTACACTGAAAAATATCTTCTAAAATCTATTTTATCGAATTATGCGGTATTGCCTTAACAAGTAAAAGCTTTCGTTTTTGCTATATAATTATAATATTTTCTTCCGCGAAACGTAGTTTCGCACAAAAGTTCTTTGCTTCTTTCTTTCAAGAAAGAAGTCGGGTTTGGGCTGAAAGCCCAAGGTTTTTATAATTAACTATATATAGTTGAATTGGTGTTTCCTGAATTTTGATTGCTGAAAGGTAAATATATGATATGTCAGGATTATTTATAACTATGGAAGGAACGGATGGTTCTGGTAAGACAACTCAAATTGAGCTTTTGAAAGAATATTTTGAAAATAAAGGCTTTTCTGTTTTGTGCGCAAGAGAGCCAGGAGGGACTGTTATCAGTGAAAAAATAAGAAATATTATTATTGATAGGGAACATAAAAAGATGAATCCTAAAACAGAAGCACTTTTATATTCGGCGGCAAGGGCTCAGCTTGTTTCGGAGGTTATTGTTCCTACTCTTAAAAAGGGCGACATTGTTATATGTGACAGATTTATTGACTCGAGTATTGTTTATCAGGGGGTGGCGAGAAATTTGGGTGTGGAAAGCATTTCGAATTTGAATTTGTTCGCTTCTGATGATATTGAGCCGGATATTACTTTCTTTTTGAAACTGGAACCAGAAAAAAGTATTGAGAGAAAGAAAAAACGGGAAACTCTTGACCGTATTGAATCAGAAAATCTTTATTTTCATAAAAAAGTTTTTTTTGGCTATGTTGAACTTGCTGAAAAATTTCCTAAACGTATTAAAACTATAGACGCTTTTGCCGATATTCATATTATACATAAGAATATTGTACAATATGTTGAAAGTTTGCTTTTACAAAGAAGCATTTTATAATAGACTTTTTTCGAAACTACGAATTTATGTGAAGTTTTAAAAGGAGTGCTATAGCGTATCTGAAAATTAAAATGTATATATAGAGTTTTCAGATACGTTTTATAGTGAAAGAACTTAAGAAAGAAGTAAAAAAATTTATTTTACTCAAAAGTCTGCGAAGTGCTTCACAATTCG
>CAOJPS010000017.1 GCA_948441255.1 uncultured Eubacteriaceae bacterium
ATATTTTACGTCCGCCTGCGGCAAAAGCCGGTAAGCGAATTGTGAAGCACTTCGCGGACTTTTGAGTAAAATAAATTTTTTTACTTCTTTTTAAATTCTTTCACTATATCCTTTGTGCGGTGTTTTCTATAGTTCTAAAAAATGTATAATTGTATAAAAAGCAAAATGTAAATTTTGTATAAAATTTTGTGAAAAAAACTATACAAATTTTAAATAATATGTGGTAAAATTAATATGTAATAAAAAATATGCTTGATTGGAGAGATTTTCTATGAAACTTTTTATTGATACCGCAAATGTGGAACATATCCGTGAAGCAAACGACTTGGGAATTATATGCGGAGTTACTACAAACCCTTCCCTTATCGCTAAAGAAGGCAGGGTTTTTACTGAAGTTGTTAAAGAAATAACTTCTATTGTTGACGGCCCTATAAGCGCGGAGGTTATTAGTCTTGAACACGAGGGAATGGTGAGCGAGGCAAGAGAACTTGTGAAAATTCACAAAAATATAGTTATTAAAATTCCTATGACACTTGAAGGTCTTAAAGCTGTTAAAATTTTGTCGGCAGAGGGAATCAGAACAAATGTAACTCTTATTTTTAACGCCGCTCAGGCGCTTATGGCGGCAAGAGCCGGTGCGTCATTTGTTAGTCCTTTCCTTGGAAGACTTGACGATGTTGGTCAGGATGGTATTCTTCTTATTGAGGAGATTGTTGACATATTTAACTTACATAATATTAAAACTGAAATTATTGCCGCAAGCGTAAGAAATCCGCTTCACGTTATTAATGCCGCAAGAGCTGGTTCTCATATAGCTACAATTCCTTACAACGTAATTATTCAAATGAGCAAACACCCTCTTACAGATAACGGTATTGAAAGATTTTTGAAAGATTGGGAGACTGTTCCTAAAAACTGATTTTTTTGCGAAAAGCGGAAAATAGAAAATTTTGATTTCCGTAATTTTTGTTTATAATGCACAGGAGGATTTTTTTATGAATACGGAACAATTAGCAATAAATACTATCAGACTTTTAAGCGCGGAGGCAATTGAAAAGGCTAAATCAGGTCACCCTGGTATTACTATGGGTTCGGCGCCTTTGGCTTATACTGTCTGGTCTAAATTTTTAAAGCATAATCCGGAAAATCCAGATTGGGTTGACAGAGATCGTTTTATTTTGTCCGCTGGACACGGTTCTATGCTTTTGTATTCTTTGCTTCATCTTTTTGAGTATGGGCTGACTATTGATGACCTTAAAAATTTTAGACAGTTTGGATCTATGACTCCAGGTCACCCTGAATATGGTCACACAAAAGGCGTTGAGATTACTACGGGACCTCTTGGCCAGGGTGTGGCTAACGCTGTGGGTATGGCTGTAGCGGAAAGTCATCTTGCCGCTAAATTTAATACTGAGGATATTAAAATTGTTGACCATTATACTTATGTTTTGTGCGGCGATGGCTGTATGATGGAAGGCGTTTCTTCGGAAGCCGCTTCTCTTGCCGGAACTTTGGGTCTTGGAAAACTTATTTTGTTATATGACTCAAATAATATCACTATTGAGGGCAGTACAGATATTGCTTTTAGAGAAAATGTCGGCGACAGATTTAGAGCTTATGGCTGGCACGTTCAGAAAGTTGATGATGGAAATGATACTGCCGCTATCGCTAAGGCTATTGAGGAAGCTAAAAAAGTTTCTGATAAACCGTCTTTAATTGAGGTTAAAACGGTTATTGGTTATGGTTCTCCAAATAAAGCTGGTAAGCCTGCCGCTCATGGCGCTCCTCTTGGCGCGGAGGAAATTAAGCTTACTAAAGAAAATCTTGGCTGGCCTTATGAGGAAGAATTCTTTGTTCCTAATGAGGTTAGAGAAGAAATATCAAATATTAAAAAATCTCTTAAAGAAAAAGAGGAAAAATGGAACGAAACTTTTGCGGACTATGAGAAAAAATATCCTGAACTTGCTAAAGAATGGAAGGCTTGGCAGGAAAATGACTTTGCTAAGGCTCTCTATGATGATGAGGACTTCTGGACTTATAATGAGGATAAAGCTACAAGAGAATCTTCAGAAGAGGTACTTAATAAAGCGGCTAAGTTTGTTCCTAACCTTTTTGGCGGTTCCGCTGATCTTTCTCCGTCAAATAAGACCGTTATGAAAGGCAGAGAATATTTCTCTAAAGAAACCCCTGAGGGTTCTAACTTCCACTTTGGTATACGTGAACACGCTATGACCGCTATGGCTAATGGTATTATGGCTCACGGCGGACTTAGGGCTTATATTGCCGGATTCTTTGTTTTCTGTGATTATATGAAACCATCTTTAAGACTTTCGGCTATTATGAAACTGCCTGTTGTCAGTGTTCTTACTCACGACAGTATTGGTGTTGGAGAAGACGGACCTACTCATCAGCCTATTGAGCAGCTTGCCGCTTTGAGAAGTATTCCTAATTATATTGTTTTCCGTCCTTGTGATACAAATGAAACAGCTGCTGGCTGGTATGCGGCGCTTACAAGAAAGGATGCTCCTATGGGGCTTGTGTTTACAAGGCAAAAAACTAAACTTCTTAAAGAAAGCGGAAAGAACGCTTTAAAAGGAGCTTACATTTTGAGAGATTCTGAAAAAGAAACTCCTGATGTTATTCTTATGGCTTCTGGTTCAGAGGTTGAGCTTATTTACAAGGCTTATGACGTTCTTAAAGAAAAAGGTGTTGACGCCAGAGTTGTAAGTATGCCGTCATTTGAACTTTTTGAGGAACAGTCTGATGAGTATAAAGAAAGTGTTCTTCCTAAAAAGGTTACAAAACGTCTTGCTGTTGAAGCCGCTTCTGATTTTGGATGGCATAAATATATTGGTCTTGACGGAGATATTATCTGTATGGAAAATTACGGCGAGTCCGGTCCTTACGCTATGCTTTTTGAAAAATATGGATTTACTGTTGACAACGTTGTTGAACACGCTTTGAAACTTTAATAACATTTTGGGGAAGAGAAAATATTAATTTTGTCTTCCCTGTTTTTTATTTGAAGGAGTTTTTATGAAAGAAATTGACAGACAAATGGATTTTATTTTGGAAATTGATAAATTGAAAAATGTTTTTAGACAATCTCTGATTTCGGACGGCTCAAGGCACGAAAATGACGCGGAGCATTCTTGGCATTTGTGTATGATTGCTATAATTTTTGAGGATTATGCTGATAATGATACAGACATTTTAAAATGTATTAAAATGATGCTTATTCACGATATTGTTGAGATTTATGCCGGAGATACTTATCTTTATGATGAGGATGGTTATAATGATAAGGAACAAAGAGAAAAGAACGCCGCTGAGAAAATTTATGGCATACTAGGGGAAAAACAGAAAAATATGTTTATTGATTTATGGAATGAGTTTGACGAGGGAAAGACAAAAGAAGCGGTATTTGCTAATATTCTTGATAGAATAGAGCCCATTATGCTTAATTATATTACGAAAGGGAAAATGTGGCTTAAACACGGCATACACAAAAAACAAGTGATTGATAAATCGTGGAGGGTTTTTGAATTGGCTCACCCGGATATTTCTGAATATATGATGAGGATTGTTGACGAGAGCGTTGAAAAAGGCTATTTATTGCCGTAATAAAAAGACTGCCCACGGCAATTTCTGATGGACATAGAAATTATCGCGGGCAGTTTTTTTTATTAAATCGCACGAGTAACTTTATTGGCACGAAGGCATCTTGTGCAGATATATATTGATTTAACTGTTCCGTTTTCAACGATTTTAACCTTTTTTACATTAGCTTTCCAAGTTTTATTAGCTCGTCTGCTGACCTGACTACGGTTGATACTTATTCTGTGGCCTGTTTGTCTTGATTTGTCGCAAATCGCGCATTTTGCCATTTGGACACACCTCCTTAAATATAATAAAAAATTCATCGTTCATTATTATAACAGATTTATTATACGATTGCAAGGACAAATTTAAAAAATATTGGAATCTTATTCGAGGATGGGTTTATTTTCTCTCTTATTATGTATATATCTTGCGAGATACAGCGCGGGAGTGTCCGCAAGACTTGTAACAATGAATATTATATAACTTGATATACATATATTTATTAATGTTTCTAAATCATATATAAATAAAAATGAACCGAATGTAAATAATATGTTATTTATTAATTGTGACATTAGTGTTGAACCATTGTTTCGAAGCCAGAGGAATTTTTTTGGATTTCCAAATTTTTTTGTGGTGTATTCCCACCATTTATGATATGCCCATACGTCAAACCTTTGTGATATGAAATAGACAACAAGGCTTGTTATCATAATTCGGGGAGTGTTTGAGAAAACTTCTGATATTGCCGGAAAAATAAAATCATTTTCACTTGGTGTATACAAAAACCAGGAATTTGTCAGCAATATGAAGCACAAGGAGGCAAACATACTCATATTTACAGCCTTTTGTGAGTATTTTTTACCTTTTACTTCACTTAGTATATCTGTTATTAGAAATGTTGAGCCGAAAAGTATGTTTCCAAGGGTCTGCTCCATTCCATAGGCGTTTATAAGTATTAAAACCTCTATATTAGCGGTTATTGTAGCAAGTACCGAAAAACAAAACAGTCCGTTTTCACCAAAAAGAGTGAACCAGACCAAAACAGCTCCATATGTTCCTATAAGACTTATAATTAATATTAATTCGTTGCTCATTTTATCCTTCCTTTTATCCTATGCCAAAATCGGTGTTTTCTATTAGAATATCAACTTTTTCGCAGTCTTTATATTTTTTGTAGAGTTTTTCCCTGAAAATTTTTATCACTTCTTTGTCAGGCTTTATGGGGGTTTTGTTTTCTGTCATAATATTTATACACACACGGCTGAAATATTTTAAACTTATTTGTATGTCATTTTCCATTGAGCCAAGCGTTTGTCCGCTGATTCCGAAAAGCAGGCATACCTCATCAAAATATTTTGCAAGCTCCGAAGGGTGAATGTTGGGTATTCCTTTTAAAAAATATTTTTCACGAAAGTTATAGTCAAAAGTTTCTATACCGCTTTTTATTTTTACCGTTATGTTATCTTTTGAGAAGTATTCTTTAAATTTTTTTATTAAATCTTTATGTATCCAGTGACTTTCAAAGTGCAGAGTCTTTATTCCTTTCTCAAAACATATTTTTTTTATCAGTACGATTGTTTTTTCATCTAAATCAGCAAAGCTTCCAGAATTTATGACTTCCAGAACTTTGTAGATTCCTGTGACATTTGATAAAACAGTTTTGTTTAACTCATAGTTTTTATTATTGTCGGGATTAAAATCTAAATGATAATCACAAAAACGGCATTTTTTCCATTTGCAGCCGTTTCCTCTTAGAAGAACTATTTCACGCTTATTTTTTTGACTTATTATGGAATATCGGTTTAATTCCATTTTGAATCCTCCTGCTGAAGTAAAATATAAATACCGCTATACATAATAGCATATATATTTTTTTTCGTCAAGTTTTGAAAATGGACTTCTTTCTTGAAAGAAAGAAGCAAAGAACTTTTGTGCGAAACTACGTTTCGCTGTTTAAAAAATTTGGACAAAAATAAAAGCATTGAACAGAAAGCTGGTTTGCCGAACTTGTTTATTTTTAAGGCAATACCGCATAATTCAATAAAACAGATTTGAGATGATATCTTCCAGTGCAAGAAAAAGGCTCGCAAACATAGTCGGAGCCTATGTTAAAAGACTTTGACACAGTAATGGAAAATATCAGTCAAAGATGTGAAATTATAATTATGCGGTATTGCCTTAAATTTGTTGACTATAATATTGACATTTTATATTTTTAAAAAATTATGATAGTTTGATTGTTTGATAAAAATTTGTAATTTTGTATTTATTTTTTGTGAAAATTATTGTATAATAATATTATAGCATTTTAAAGTAAAGGAAACACTGCATAATTCAAAAAATAAAAATAATTTTTTAAAAAATTATTTTTAATATCCTTTTGTGCGGTGTTTCCTATAGCAATTCCAGAATAAACAGAGGATAGAAAAGAACATTTTATTCAATATTTCTTAACGCTTTCGGTGTTTAAAGAGCAAAACACCTTTCGCTAAAATATTAGAATAAAATATTCTTTTTCTATCTATACCGGAATTGCTGTAAATAATAAATTTTAAAAAATATTAAACAGGCGTGTTCCTGTAATTTTGACAAAAATATTATGTTTCGGGAGGTTTTTTCTATGGAACTTAAAAATTGTAAAAGATGCGGAAAGCTTCACTATGGAACAGGTAGAGTTTGCAGCGATTGTATGAAAAAAGAAGAAGAAAAATTTTTGCTTGTGAAAAGTTATTTAAAAGAAAATCCTGATAGTTCTCTTATTAAAGTATCGGAGGAAACAGGTGTTACTGTTCCGGAAATTGAGAAGTTTCTCAGAGATGGCAGGCTTGAGGTTACTACAGGTATGTCTGATTATTTGAAATGTATGAAGTGCGGAAGCCCTATTAAAACAGGAAAATATTGTGCTGATTGTGAAAAAAAGGTTATGAATGATGTTAAAACAGTTTATAGGAGCGTTGCTTCAGGAGAGATTAAAACTCAAAAGGGCGGACCTAAAATGCATACTGATTTTGGAAGAAAATAAAGATGGGTTTTTACGTAAAACATTTTCTACATATTTTTGAGAGAAAAGGGTTTAACGTATAATTGTAAAGGTGAATTAATTTATGAAAAAAACGCTTTCTATATTATTTGTTTTTATTTTTATTGCTTGCCTTTTTGGCTGTGGTGAAGAAAACGTGGAATTCTCTATTGATGATGAAACTAAAAAATTATATGGAGAAAAGATAAACGAAATATTGAAAAAAGACCGTTGGAATTATAATGAGGATCGTATTTTTTATGAACAAGGAAATGTCCCTGATTATGAAACGGCAGGGTTTGAAGATGTGAAAAGAGCTTCTTTGACGGGTGGGCTTGATATTGATGGTTATGAGGGAAGCGACGCTGTCCGCGCGTTGGTGGATATTTTTTATTTTAATAATGAGGAAGCCGGAAAAGCCTGTTTTTATTTTATAGATTCGGATTTGGTATGTGAGTATTATATTTCTGGAGGAAATATTTATGGAATATCAGAGGTGAATGTTTTTGCTAATGATGTTTTTCTGGGGAAAACAGAGAACGTTAATGAGAAGAAAGATTTTTATGAGGTTAAGACAAATAAAGATTTTATAGAGTTTAATGATATGTGCCGTAAAACTTCTGTAATTGGGACGATTTCCGGGGAAGTGGTTGAATTTTTTAAGTTTAATGATGGAAGTTTTTCTCTTGAGAGTAAACTTGATTTTTCAAAAGAGAGTCTTTTTCCTATGGATATTTCTTTTGATGAGGAAGGTAATTTTGCTGTTCTTCTTGGCAGAAAAAAGAAAACCGAACATCAGATTATCCAAAGTGAGGAAGATATTCAGGAAATGAGAGAGAACGGACTGACAGAAGCAGAAATTAACGGAATGGAAATTTTGGCGTCTGACAGAATTGTTTTTTTTGACAATAATTATAAAAGCATTTTTAAACCTTGTAATCTTGATGTAAGCAGTTACAGCGCTATTGACTTTAAAAGCGGGGCTGTATTTGCCGCAAGAGGAAAAGGTGTTGATGTGTTTTCTGGAGAAAACGGTAATTTTTCTAAAACAAAACAATATGTGCTTAAACAATGGGTGGAAAAAATTAAATCTGATGATATTGACGGTGATGGAATAAGAGAATTTATTATGACTGATGATACAAATTTATTTTTGTATCGTCTTGACGATGTTCCTTTGCTTGTTTGGAAAACTCATTTGTCTTTGAAATCGATGGGTGGAAAGTTTTATGTTGAGGATACTAATGGTGATGGAATAAAGGAAATTTATATTTCTGATGATTTTTTGAAAACCTCTGTTAAATACGCGCTTACTGATTATGGATTTAAACCTTTTTCCGCTGATTATGGGCAGGAAATTATTCCTGGGGATTTTAACGGTGACGGTAAAACGGATTACATTCTTATTGAAAATGATAGTGAGAAATTTAGGCTGTTTATATGCAAGTGATTAGTCAATTCGCTGTTTAAAAAATCACGGCAAAGCCGCCGCCGTGATTTTTTTAGCAAAGCGATAGCTTTGCGTTATGGGTCAAGGGACTTGTCCCTTGCAGGGTGTGGGACAGCGTCCCACGATTTTGCGGTATTTTAAATTGATTAACTATAAATTGATTTTGTTTAGAATACTTTTTTCTTTTGTTGGTTATACTTTCCTATATACTAAGGAGGAGAACTTTATGGACGAAAAGAAAAAAGTTATTCTTATTAAAGGCAATAATTCTAAATGGTTTGAACAGGCGATTTTTATTTTGAAAGACCCAGGCGAACAAAAAAATGTTCCTAAAAATTTTGTTGAGGAAGCGGAGAAAATTATTAATGGTTATATGATGAGAAAATATTATGTTAATAATAATCTGAGTTCAGTTTATTCAAAAACGGAGCCTAAAATGAAAACCTCTGTAAAAAAGAAAAGAACTAAAAGACGTGATAGGTTTCTCAATATTTCTTTGATTTTATGCTGTATATTTATTGGGCTTATTTTGTATTATTTCTCTTAGAATTTAATTTGTTCTTTATGTGCAGGACGCTTGTACGCTTATTTTTTAAATTTGCCGGTATTTATGTAAATTTGATGAATGGATTGATTTTGTGTTTGAGAAAGTTTTATGTACCGTTAAAAAATATAATATGCTTTGTGAAAATGATACTGTGATTGTTGGTGTTTCTGGCGGGGCGGATTCGGTATGTCTGCTCCATATATTAAACAGACTTTCGGAATGCTATAATTTAAGTATTAGAGTGGTTCATATTAACCACGGCATAAGAGGAAAAGATTCTGATGATGATGAGAAATATGTTGAGGAATTATGCCGGCAGTTTTCGTTTCCGTTTTTTAAATTTTTAGTTGATATAAAGGCTGAAGCAAAAAAACTTTCTGTATCGGAAGAAGAAGCGGGAAGGATTTTTAGATATAAATGTTTTTCGGAAGTGTGCGGAGATTTGAAAAACGGGAAAATCGCTGTCGCTCATAATAAAAATGATAACGCGGAAACAATTGCTATGCGTTTTATACGAGGAACAGGAATTAAAGGTCTTTGCGGAATTCCGCCTGTTCGTGAAAATATTATACGGCCTCTTATTGAGTGTGAGAGATATGAGATTGAAAAATATTGTGCCGAAAACAATCTTTCTTTTAAAATCGATATTACAAATACTATGGAGGTTTATACAAGAAATAAAATACGTATTAAACTTTTGCCTTGGATTATAGACAATTTAAATAAAAACGTTATATCATCTATTGTGAGAAACGCTGAAATTATTTCTGAAGAAGAGAAATTTCTTGAGGAGATAGCCGATGATGCTTTTAATTCGTGTGTTTTGAACGATGATTTTGATAGTGAAGTGCTTTTGGATGCTGAAAAGCTTTTAGGATTTCACAAAGTGATAGTTAGAAGAACAATTAGAAAAGCTTGTCGTTTCTTTTCAATGGATTTGCACGATATTTCATATAAGCATATTAATATGGTTATTGAGCTTGCTAAAGGAGAAACGGGAAAATTTTTAAGGCTTCCCTCGTCTGTGTGCGCTGAAAAAGTTTATAATTGTCTGAAAATTTATAAAATTGCTGAAAAAAGTTCTTTTTATTTAAAAGAACCATTGTTTTTTGACTATCAATTAATGTATAATAAAATTGTAGAAATTAAAGAAACAGGCGATACCGTTGTTTTGTCAAAAAAAGATTTTTCTTGCTTTTTTGATAAAGCGCCTTATTTTACTTTACATATTGATGAAACGAAAATTAACGGTAAAATTAGAGTGAGAAACCGTTTGAGCGGTGACAGAATTTTTATTAAGGGTGTTGGAAACAAAAAACTTAAAAAACTGTTTTCTGAAAAAAAGTTTTCTCAGAAAGATAGAAAGTTTGTACCTGTTGTCTGCGATGATGAAAATATCATATGCGCGGCGGGTGTGTGCGGGTCGGATTTATATCGTACTTTTGACGATGGTTGTACTAAAGAAAAACTTAATATATATTTTTGGAGGAGTGATGATTTATGAAAGAAACCATTAGTGTTCTTATTCCTGAAAAGGAAATTGAAAGAAGAGTGGCGGAACTTGCCGATTCTATTTCAAAGGATTTTGACGGTAAAACAATTACCCTTATTTGCATTTTAAAGGGTGGGATAATGTTTATGGTTGACCTTGCTAAAAAAATAAAACAAAATGTTGAGTTTGATTTTATGGACGTTTCAAGCTATGGCAACGGCACAGAATCAAGCGGAAATATTAAAATTGATAAAGATTTGAAAAATCCTATTGAGGGGAAAAACATTATAATTGTTGAGGATATTATTGATTCGGGAAGAACTCTTAAATATCTTTATCGATACCTTAAAGATAAGAAGCCAGCGAACCTTAAAATATGTACATTACTGGATAAACCAGAAAGGCGTGTTTTTGACATAAATGTTGATTATACGGGATTTGAGATTCCTGATGAGTTTATTGTTGGTTATGGTCTTGACTATGCCGAGAAATATAGAAATTTACCATACATAGGCGTTTTGAAAACAGAATAATATTCATATTTTAAAACATTAAGGGGGTTAAAGGGGGGCTTTTAATGAAAAAAATTTTTTATGATTTTAAAGAAAAAGTTTCCTGTTTCCTATGGGAAAGTGAAAAGCCTTTTTTTTCTGTGGTTTTTGCTGTGATTATTTCACTTTTTGTTTTTTCTTTTGTTTCTATGTTTATTGCCTATGATATGAGCGGAACCTTTTTTAAAGAAAATGACTATGGAAATTATTCTCAGATGCTTGAACAGAAAAAAATTGAAATTATATTTAATGACGAAGGCAATGAAATGTATATTGTGAAAAAAGGACCGATTGACTTGAATTTTCAGGAGGTTTCTTTTGTTGACAAGTATTATTCTCTTGAATATCAAATTGTGTTTCCAGAAGATTATTCGGAATATTTTGAAAAAGAGCTTTTTAAAATTAACGGCAGTTTTGTCGATTCGGTTTATGTGGAGAAAACAGCGGATGGAAAAACTGTTTTAAATATACATGAAAAAGATATTTTTGGCTTTGAAGTTTCAGAAAGAAAAAATTTTATCAGAGTTTCTATTGGAAGTCCTGATGATATTTATGATAAAATTGTTGTTATTGACCCAGGACACGGCGGCGCGGATTTTGGTGTTAATAACGGAAATATTATGGAAAAGGATATTACTCTTGATATATGTAAACGTGTTCAGGATTTATTTTTGGGTTCTGAAGAAATTAAAGTGTATTTAACAAGAAATTTTGATGATTATTTGAAAGATGAAAAAAGAGTTTTTTTTGCCAATGAATGTGCCGACCTTTTTTTATCTGTTCATTTAAATTCAGTGGATAATTATAATTATTCGGAGGATTCTAAAATAATAGTTTCTGATACAAACAGAAAAAATAATTATGATTTATCAGAAAGTTATTCAAATGTTTTGAAAAATTCTATTTTGAAGTATATAAATGTTGAGAATATTGAAATTTCGGGAGAAACCAAGTTTATTTTGGAAAATGCTGAAATGCCCGCGGTTTTTTTAAAACTTGGCTATAAGGGAGATTTTGTGTATTCTGATTTTTTGAATAATGCCGCAAATGGAATTTATGACAGCGTTAATGAGTTTTTTGAGTGAAAATGTATGAGAAACACCGCACAAATAGGAAATAAAAATAATTTTGCAAAAAAATACGCTCCAAGTGGGTTTAAAAACCCACACTTCCGCTAAATTTTTTTGCCGCTCACGCTAAAATCATTTTTATATTTGAATTATGCGGTGTTTCCTATGGTTTGTCATTTGACTTGTGGTTTTTAAATATATTATCTGGTGATTTTGCGATGGAAGAACAAATTATTATTGAAGGTATTGTTAGCAGCGTTATTTTTCATAACGCTGAAACAGGGTATACCGTTTTTTCTATGGAAACGGAATATGATGAGAAAAAAGATTTGGATATTGATGACGAAGTGGTTTGTGTTGGAACAGTTCCGGGAATAACGGAAGGGGAAAATATTAAAGTTACAGGTTCTTTCGTTGTCCATTCTACTTATGGAAAACAGCTTAGTGTTGATATTTATGAAAAGACTATTCCCTCGACAGAAAAGGGTATTGAAAGATATCTCGCGTCGGGAGTTATTAAGGGTATTGGGCCTAAAATAGCTAATAAAATTGTTTCAAAATTTGGTGTGGAAACTCTTGATATTTTGGAAAATTCCCCGGAAAAACTTTCGGTTATTCGTGGAATAAGTTCAGAAAAAGCCATTTCTATAGGAGCTGTTTTTCACGAACAGACGGAACTTAGAAGGGCTATGCTTTATTTGCAGGATTATGGCGTCAGCCCCGTTTACGCTATGAAAATTTATAAGAGATTTAAAGAAAATACTTTGAAAGTTGTTCAGAAAAATCCTTATGTGCTTGCTGACGAGATATTTGGTATAGGATTTAAAATGGCTGACTCTATAGCGGAGAGAGTGGGAATCGCTAAAGATTCCCCTTTTAGAATAGAGGCGGGAATTAAATATATACTCAATAAAGAAGCCGGAAACGGAAATGTTTATACGCCTATTGATACTCTTATAAAAAAATCTTCGGAACTTATTTCTGTTTTGCCTGAAAGTGTTGAGAATACAGTTATGCAGCTTAATGTTACAAAACAAATTTGGGTTGAAAATGATTCTGAAAAAGGGAAAATAGTTTTTCTTAATTCTTTTTTTTATTCTGAAAGCTATGTTGCTAAAAAACTTGTTGAGCTTTCTCTTGCTGATGTTGGGCAGGGAGTTGATTATTCTAAGGAAATTGATGAATTTGAAAAAAGTGGCGGTATTACTCTTGCCGAAAATCAGAAGCTTGCTGTATCGGAAGCTATGAATAATGGGGTTCTTGTTATTACGGGCGGTCCTGGAACGGGAAAAACCACTACTATTAACGCTATTATAGGACTTTTGAAAAATGAGGGCTATGAAATAAGTCTTACCGCGCCTACGGGGCGCGCGGCTAAACGTATGACTGAAACTACTGGAATTGAGGCACGAACTATCCATAGACTTCTTGGCATAAGTATGATTTCTGATGACAGCAAAAAACAGAGTTTTGACAGAGATGAGGATAATCCTATTGAGGCCGATGTTGTTATTGTTGACGAAAGCTCTATGGTTGATATTATTTTGATGTATAATTTGCTTAAAGCTATTCCTTATGGTACAAGGCTTATTCTTGTGGGTGACGTTGACCAGCTTCCGGCTGTTGGCCCGGGAAATGTTCTTAAGGATATTATAAACAGCGGCTGTATTAAGGTGGTTAGGCTTAACGAAATTTTTAGACAAGCCGAGAAAAGCGCTATTATTATGAATGCGCACAGAATTAATAAAGGAATATACCCTGTACTTAATGAAAAGGAAAATGATTTTTTCTTTATAAAACAATATGATGTTTCAAATGTTTCAAAAACAATTTTGGAACTTGTTACTACGAGGCTTCCTAAATATCTTAAATGCACTGCTAAAGATATTCAGATTCTATCGCCTATGCGTAAAGCTCCTCTTGGAACAACTAACCTTAATTTGGTTCTTCAGGAAAAAATTAATCCTAAAAATTCTTATAAAACCGAAAAAGCTTTCAGAAAGATTGTTTTCAGAGAAGGCGACAAGGTTATGCAAATTAAAAATAATTATAATATGACGTGGAATATTTATGACGCTAAACGCCGGAAAATTGATGAGGGAGTTGGAATTTTTAACGGAGATGAAGGCATAATTGAGAGGATTGATAATGACGCCGAGTATATTGAGGTTCTATTTGATGACTGCAAGATTGTGAGATATGATTTTACGCAGCTTGACGAGCTTGAACTGTCTTATGCCGTTACTATTCATAAATCCCAGGGAAGCGAGTATAGAGCTGTTATTATTCCTGTTTATTTTGGTCCTGAAATGCTTCTTAACAGAAATTTGATTTATACGGCGATTACAAGAGCCAAAGAACTTGTTGTTTTGGTGGGTATTCCGGAGGCGCTTTATAAAATGATTGACAATAACAGACAGATTGACAGATTTACGCAGCTTGATAAAAGAATTTGTGATATGAAAGAGGTGGCTTTGTCTTGAATGTGAATAATGTATGCCTTGAGGCCGTTGCTGTTAAAAAAACACAGTATCCTGACGCAGGGCTTCCGGAGGTCGCTTTTGTAGGAAAGTCCAATGTGGGAAAGTCGTCACTTATAAACGCTATGATTAATAGAAAGGCTCTCGCTAGAACAAGCGGAAGCCCTGGAAAAACAAGAACAATTAATTTCTACAATGTTGAGGATATTCTTATGTTTGTTGATTTGCCGGGATACGGTTATGCCAAGGCATCTAAAAGCGAACAGGCTAAATGGGGAGCTATGATTGAAGGTTATCTTATGAAAAGAGAATTTCTGAAAGGAATTATTCTTCTTATTGACATAAGACACGAGCCAGGTGAAAACGATAAAATGATGTATGAATGGCTTAGACATTATGGGCATAAAATAATAATTGCCGCCACGAAGAGCGATAAACTTAAAAGAAGTCAGATTAATAAGCATTTGTCCGTTATTGTTAAATCTCTTGGCCTTGAAAAAGAGGATATTATAATTCCTTTTTCAAGTGAGAATAAAAGCGGAAAGGACGAACTTTGGGAAGTTATTGAAAATATAATAGACTATCAAGTAAATTGATTTTGGAGGTAACTTATGGCCGGCAAAAAAAAAGGCAGTAAGATTAAAATATTGTTTATACTTATTATTTTTACCTGTGTTGTTATTATTGCCGCTTTTTCGTGGAAAAAGGGGAGGGATACTATACACGGTGACTTTGAAAGCGATAAAAAGGCTATGGCGGAGGTTTTGTATTCGGATGTTTCAGGAACTGACATTGAAAAAAACTATCCTAAAACTCCCGATGAGGTTATGCAGTTTTATGGAAAATGCTATAAACTGATTTATGGGAATATGATTAAAAATGAGGATATTCTCGCGGAAACACTCCATATACAAAGAAAACTTTTTTCGGATGAGTTAGCATCAAAAAATGTTTTTGAATCGCAGTTTGAGAAGATTAAAGAAGATGTCGCCAATCTTAAAGAAAGCGGCGTTTGGGTTATAGATTTTGAGACAAAACCTCCTATGTATGACAAGGAGTATAATACCTGTGAGGTTAGAACAGTTATTTCTACAAACGCTAATGGTGAGAATGGAGCTTCTTTAAAGGTTTATATGCTTTTTAATATTGTTAAAGACGAAAATGGTTTCTGGAAAATACACGCTTTTAGAAACACGAACAGTGATTTTGAGGAATTATAACGGAGATTTTTTACTATGATTTTGGCTGTTGATATTGGAAATACAAATATTGTTATTGGAATTATTAAGGATACGGGAGAAATTTTGTTTACCGCTAGAATCTCTACAGACAGGACTTTTACCGCCGACCAATATGGGGTTCAGTTTAAGAGTGTTGTTGAACTTTATAACTTTGATATTAAAGATGTTGGAGGGTGCATTATTTCTTCTGTGGTTCCGCCGGTTTTGAATGAGGCTGCCGAGGGAATTAAAAGACTTATTGGCGCAGAGCCTATTATTGTTGGCCCGGGAGTTAAAACAGGTCTTAATATTTTAATGGACAATCCTGCTCAGGTGGGCAGCGACCTTATTGTTAATGCTGTTTCGGCTCTTGAAAAGTTTAAACTGCCTGTTATTATTATTGATATGGGTACGGCTACGACTATTTCTGTTGTGGACGAAAACAAAAATTATATCGGCGGCTGTATTATGCCTGGGGTAAAGGTTTCTCTTGACGCGATTTCACAAAGAGCCGCTCAGCTTCCGGGAATTAGTCTTTCAAATCCTAAAAAGGCTGTAGGTAAAAATACAATTGAGTGTATGAGAAGCGGAGTTGTTTATGGTAATGCCGCTATGATTGATGGTATGGTGGAAAGAATTGAGAGGGAACTTGGACAAAAGGGAACTGTAGTCGCTACTGGCGGAATTTCTGGTTTTATTGTTCCTCATTGTAAAAAGAAAATTATTTATGATGAAAATTTGCTTCTCAGAGGTCTTTATATTATTTATAAAAAAAATATTTAATTTATCGCAATAAAAAGTCTGTCTTGAAACTATTAAAGTATTCAGACAGGCTTTTTATTATGCTCTTTGCTAGAATATTAAAATCGTGGGACGCTGTCCCACACCCTGCAAGGGACAAGTCCCTTGACCCATAACGCAAAGCTATCGCTTTGCTAAAAAAATCGCGGCGGCGGTTTTGCCGCGATTTTTTGAACAGTGAAACGTAGTTTCGCGCAAAAGTTTTTGCCTCGCTTTTTTCAATATGTGCCGCAAAGAAGTGCGGTCGGCTGGGGCCGATTTTTGGCGAAGCCAAAAACACTGACTAGCGAGTGGAGTTTGAGGCAAAGCCTCAAGGTTTTTAAAGTTTTAAAATTTTTTTATTTATCAGTATTTCCTTGGGTATAAAAAATTTTTTTTTGAGAATATTAAATAAAAATTATTAAGGAGGATTTTTTATGGGCGTAAGTTTTGATAAAGATTGTTTTGAAATAAGGCTTGAAAGTATTGGGGGACTTGGAGCGAATCTGTCGGGAAAACTTTTGGGAGAACTGGGCGCTTTGTATCTTGAGCTTAACGCCTCAAGTTTCGCCAGCTATGGTTCGGAAAAAAGAGGGTCGCCTGTTAAAAGCTTTATAAGATTTTCAAAACCCGATAAAGAAATAAGAATAAACTGTCCTGTTATATCTCCTGATATGCTGGTGGTATTTCACGACAGACTTGCTGGTAAACCGCTTGTTATGGCGGGAGTTTCGGAAAAAACAAAGGTTATTGTAAATTCAAGTGAAAGCCCAGAGGTTATAAGAGATAAATTCAAAATGTGCGCCGGAGAACTTTTTGTTATTAATGCTTTGAAAATCGCTATGGAGAATAAGACAAGAGTTAATATGGTTCTTCTTGGGGCGATAGCTAAAGCAAGCGGTTTTATACCATTGGAAAGTGTTGAGGCAGTTGTTTCTGATACCCTAGGAAAGAAATATCCTAAAAGTATGGAAGGCAATTTAAATGGTATAAGAGCTGGATTTGAGAATATCAGCGGAGTTGTTATTGAAAATGACGGCAAATATCCTTTTGAGAAATATAAGGAAATTAAAAGATTATGGGGGTATGACAACGCACCTATCGGTGGTGTTAATCCTATTTTCGGAAGCTCTGTTTCAAATGATTTATCTGCCAGTAGAGAAGGGTATGTTCCTTTGTTTGACAAGGAAAAGTGCATAAATTGCGGAATGTGTGATATTTATTGTCCCGATATGGTGTATCAGTTTTCGGAGGGAGAATATAAGGGTAAAAAGGCTATGGTGAATCTTGGCCCTGATTATAGGCATTGTAAAGGATGTTTGAGATGTGTTGAGGTTTGCCCGACAAAGGCTATTACTTTTGGCCTTGAGAATGAAAACGATATTTCAAAAACAAATATTGAGAATATTGAACTTTTAACTGATGATTTTAACTTTGATAATGTTGGTTCTAATTCTTGGGTTGAATCCGTTTCTTATACAACAAATTCTGAAAATTGATAGGGGGATTTTTTATGCTTGGACAAAAAATGGTTTTTGAAAGCGGAAACGAACTTGCCGCTTTAGCTGCTAAACAAATTAATTATCATATTATGGGTTATTATCCTATTACCCCTTCTACACAAGTTGCTGAACAGCTTGACCTTCTTGGAGCGGAGGGTCTTCACGATGTTAAGCTTATTCCCGCGGAGGGAGAGCATAGCGCCGCCGGAGTATGCTATGGCGGTACTGTAGGAGGAGGACGTGTTTTTAACGCTACAAGCGCTAATGGTCTTTTGTATGCTATTGAACAGCTTCCTGTTCAGTCGGGTACAAGGTTTCCTATGGTTTTAAATGTCGCTTGCCGCAGTATTTCGGGGCCTCTTTCTATTAAAGGCGACCATAGTGATATTATGTACGCTTTAAATTGCGGCTGGATTATTCTTTTTGCTAAAGTTCCTCAAGAAGTTTATGATTTTAATATCATCGCTCTTAAAGTTGCCGAAAAATTACGTTTGCCTGTTATTGTGGCGTATGATGGATTTTTTACAAGTCATCAAAAAAGAAAGGTTTCTGTTTTTGAGAAAGATGAGGACGTATTGAATTTTATAGGAGAGTATAAGCCGGAGGTTACGGTATTTGACCATAAAAATCCTGTTACTATTGGTTCTTATATGAATGAGCCTGACCTTACAAATAATAAATATCAGCTTCATCTTGCTATGGAAGAAGCAAAGAAAGTTATTCCTGATATTTTTGAGGAGTATCGAGATATAGCTGGAAGAGGATATCACATTTGCAAAGGTTATATGACTAAAGACGCTGATGTTATCATTTTTATTCTTGGCTCAGCTTTTGATACCGCTAAAGACGCGGTTGACAATTTAAGACAAAAAGGTTTTAAAGTTGGGGTGGCTACTGTTAGTGTTTTAAGACCTTGGGATTCGTCAGAAATTTATGAGGTTATTAAAAGCGCTAAGGTTGTTGCCGTTTGTGACAGACAGGACAGTTTTGGAGGAGGAGGCGGAAATTTATCTATTGAAGTTAAAGCCCTTTTAAAGGACGCTGATTCTTCCGCTAAGGTAATAACACGAATTTATGGAATAGGCGGATGTGATTTTTATGTTGAAGACGCTGAAAATATATTTAATGACGGGATTAAAATACTGAATGCTGAAAATGCTCTGAAATTTGATTATATTAACAAATATAAGGGAAGCGGTGAAAAGGATATAAGATATTTTGAGCCGTTGTCTAAGGAAAAATCCTCTGTTGGAAATGTTTTGGCGGAGTTTACCACAAATGGCAATGTGGCGGTTTCGGGAGGAAGCATTAAGGAAAGCCTTAAAATGCCAAGGCGTATCGCTCCTGGCCACGGCGCTTGTCCAGGATGCGGTATACCTATTAATGTTAATTTGCTGCTTAAAGGTATTTCCGGCAACGTGGTTTTGCTTTTTCACACTGGCTGCGGTATGGTAGTTACTACGGCATATCCTAAAACGTCTTTTAAAGTTAATTACGTTCACAATCTTTTTCAGAATGGAGCGGCTACTCTTTCGGGGGTTGTTGAGGTTTATAATCAAAAGGTTAAAAGAGGGGAAATTCCTGATGAGGATGTTACATTTATTATGGTTTCCGGTGACGGAGGTCTTGATATAGGGCTTGGTTCTGCTATCGGCGCTGGACTTAGAGGGCACGGTATGATTGTTTTTGAGTATGATAACGGCGGTTATATGAATACCGGTTATCAGCAGTCTTATTCAACCCCCAAAGGGGCAAGAAGTTCAACAAGTCATATAGGCAAATATGAAAACGGAAAGCTTACTTTCCATAAAGATAATCCTCAGATTTTTGCCGCGGCTAATATACCTTATGTTGCTACGGTGGCGGAATCTCAGCCTGTCGATTTTATTAAAAAAGCGAAAAAAGCTCAGGAATACGCCAAAAAAGAAGGTATGGCGTATATTAAATGCCTTTCTGCCTGCCCTCTGAATTGGGGTGATGGGCCTAGATTTGAAAAAGATGTTGTGGCGGCGGGAGTTGATTGCTGTTATCACCCATTATATGAGGTGGAGAGAGGAATTACCTCTATAAGCTATGACCCTGAACAGAAAAATAAAAAAATAGATGTTCTGGATTGGCTTTCTATGATGGGAAGAACAAAGCATTTGAAAAATGAAAAATTTAAGCATATTGTTGATGAAATTCAGGCGGAAGTGGACAGAAGATGGAAAAGGCTTAAAATAAAAAATGACTGCGAGGGAATTTAATATATAGGAAACACCGACAAATTAAAAAATTATTTTTAATATCCTTTGTGCGGTGTTTCCTATAGTTAGAGAACTTGAAAAAAGAAAAACCTTGAGACTCTGTCTCAAACTCTGCCAGCTTTTTGAAAAAAGCTGGACAAAAACTTTCGCGCGAAACTACGTTTCGCTGTTTAAAAAATAGCGGCGGAATTGCCGCCGCTATTTTTTTCTTTTGCAAAGCGAATGCTTTGCGTTATGGGTCAAGGGACTGGTCCCTTGCAGGGTGTGGGACCAGTTCCACAGTCTTAACTTAAATTTTAGTCATAAAAATTTAATATTTTTTTAACTTGTTTTTTTTAGAATTTTTGCTATAATGGTATTTAAGTTTTTGATGATAGTTAATTATTGACTATAGAATAAGGCTGAAAATGATTTTTGACCTTGATACATAATTATTATTTGGAAGGCAGGAAAGGGATTATTATGAAATATTTAGTTGTTGGAACAGGAGGAACAGGAGCTTGCATAGGGGGGTTTCTCGCGGAGGCGGGAAAAGATGTTGCTTTTATTGCCAGAGGTAAACACCTTGAGGCTATTGAACAAAGGGGATTGTTTGTTCTTTCTCCTAAAAGGGGAAAGATACATATTAAAAATCCAAAGATTTATACAACAGAGCTTTATGATGAAAAAGCGGACGTTATATTTGTATGTGTGAAATGTTACTCTATTGATTCGCTGATTCCTTTTATTGAAAAAGCCTCTCACAGCAATACTATTGTTATTCCTATTACAAATGTGTTTGGTTTTGCTACAAAAATAGCTAGGAAAATTCCAAAAGTGGTTTCTCTTGGCGGTTGTATTTATATTTCTTCTGATATTTCCTGTTATGGGGAAATTATTATGAGAAGCGATGTTTTTAGAATGGTTTATGGTTTTAGAAATGGCGACCCTAAAAGAACTATGGCTTATAAGTGGAATGGAATTATTGAACAAATTACTAATGACCTTATTGAAAGTGGTATTGACGCTTCGGTTTCTGATGATGTTAAATCAGAGGTATTTAGAAAGTTTTCTTATGTTTCGCCAATGTCAGCCGTATGTGCTTTTTTGAATACCAATGCGGGGGAATTGCAGGTTCCAGGCCGTCAGAGAGATATGTTTATAGGCTTGATTAAAGAGATTGTGGCTATAGGAAAGGCTATGAATATTGATATTGATTATGATATTGTTGACAAAAATCTTGAACTTTTGGCTACTGTTTTGCCTAATGTAAAATCTTCTATGCAGAAAGATATTGACAAGGGCGGAGAGTCTGAGATAGATGGGCTTATTTTTGACGTGGTTAAGATGGCTGGCCAATATGGTGTTTCTGTTCCTCTTTATAAAATGATTGCTGAAAGTTTGTCACCAGTTGTTTTGGTTTAAAAGTTTGTGTAAGAATAGACTTTTTTTAAGACTTTAGAAAAAATATATTGTGTTTTACTATTTTTGGTATTATAATTAACATAGTAATTACACTTAAATTATAACAAAAAAATATTTTATGAGTGCGTAAGCACTGCTGGGC
>CAOJPS010000018.1 GCA_948441255.1 uncultured Eubacteriaceae bacterium
GAAACTACGTTTCGCTGAGTTTCACTGTAATTTTTCGTCGAACTCACGTTAAATAACAAAAATAAATAATTGATTTTAACTATCACCATTTCCAACATTATTATTTTCATAAACTGTAACGTCTTCAATGATATTTTCAATAGCGTCATTATTATTTTTTATTTCTTCTTTAGGAACGCTGTTATTTTCTGTTTTTGTATCTGTATCAGGAATATTTATAGTATCAGTATTATTAGAATTAGCGTTATTATTAGCATTTGTACTAGTATTAGAATTAGCAGCGTTATTATTGGTATTTGTACTAGCATTAGAATTAGCGTTTGTATTATTGGTATTATTATTAGCTACAGCGTTAGGTTGTTTCTTTTTGTTGACAGACTGAGTTGTTATTTCAACAGAGGGTTCTACTTTTGGAGTTGTTGTAGCTTTTTCCACAATAACTCTTCCAGATTCGTCTATATTTTTATAAATACTCCTTGAGAGATATACTTTTTCCACAAATTTTCCGTCCTGATACACTTCTTTGTAGGTTTTATATACTTTATTAGCGAATGTACTGGTAAATTCAAGAGTTCTTCCTGGAGAATGCACTTCTTTGCCGTAAATATTGATAACAACCTGATTGTTTGACAGATAGCTTTCTATGTATACAGGAATATCGAAATCATTTTTAAATTTAAAGTCAATATAATCCCCGGCAAGGGTAGCGTCAAATCCCCTGGGAACGTAGCCAACTGTAAGTGAATGATTCGCTCTTTCAACAACACTTAATTCAGCCCGTAAAACGGCATTATATAAAGTTGAGGAAACCTGACATACGCCTCCGCCGTAATCTTCGTCAAGTTTACCGTTTATATAGGCTCCAGCAAGTTTATATCCATTTTCTGGAGTACTTTCCCCAAAACATTTATTTGTGGAAAATGTTTCTCCAGGATAAACCACCGTTCCATTTAAACGAGAAGCGGCAACTCGCATATTAGTAACTCTTCCCGAACTGCCGCTTCCGCTGTATTTTGTAGAATATTGCCCTATTAAATCACCAATCTGAGAAACTTGTTCAGACGTTACTTTCGCCTGAACATCTTTCACAGGAGTTTCAGCAGACTCTTTTATAGGAGTCTGAATTTGCATATCATCTCCTTTATTAATTGTAACGAAATCAACAACTATATCAACAGCTCTGTCTAAATCAAGTTCACGTCCGTTTTTTTCGGCGCCAACCTCAAACTTGCCGTTTTCTCTTTTAATTGTGGCGTTTTTTGGTTCGATATATACTTTATCTTTGAGATTTTTTTCAAGTTCACTTCTGATTGTGGTTTTAACTTCTTCCGGAAGTTCACCGTTATCGTCAAGAAAATCAGCCTCAAATGAATATACGTCTTTCATTTTTAATCGTTCATATTGGTCATATCTTTCTTCTATACTGCCGCTTCTGGCGTAATTATAAGCTTGTTCAACAGCTTTTTCTATGTTATATTTTATACCAAATTGTCCATACGTAAAATCAACGTTTTCATCATCAACAACAAAAGTAATTGTGTTTTGGGAAAAAGGTTCTTGTAAATCCTGCTCAAGTTTTTTAATGGCATCTTCTTTTTTTAATCCGCCAACGTTTATACCATTAATAAGTATATTGGGATAAATTGTATCAGTTTCCAAAGTATTTCTCATATCTTGTGTATTAAAATAATTGACAGCATAAATAATACCTGCCCCAACAATCACAATACTGGCAATAAGTGCGATAACAACAGGAATAAGTTTATTATTCAATGCTTTACCGCCTGAATTATTTTTATTTCGTCTTGCCATATTAAAAATCTCCTCCCATAAAACCGTTTTATATAGTAAATAACATAAAATATAAAATAATTTTAGAATCTCCCATTATTATACTATAAAATATTTATTAAGACAATAGTCAACATTTATTTTTATTAAAATTTTTATCAATTTTTCCCTCTCTTACGCCTTCTCCTTTAAAAACAGATTTAACAGTAAGCAAAAGAATTTTCAAGTCTGTAAAAAAGCTTATATTTTTAACATACTCTCCGTCAAATTCAGCTTTTTTCTTAATTTCCAATTCATCTCTGCCATTTATTTGCGCTAATCCGGTAAGTCCGGGTAAACAGTTGTTAGCGTTAAACTTATCTCTTTCTTTAATAAGGTCATATTGATTCCAAAGAGCGGGCCTTGGTCCAATTATACTCATATCTCCTTTTAGAATATTAAAAAACTGCGGAAGTTCATCAATGCTTGTTTTTCTAAAAAAAGCACCAGATTTAGTTATATAATTTTCAGAACTTTGCAAAAGGTGTGTGGGAACATTACTAGGAGTATCGCTTCGCATTGTTCTAAATTTATAGATATAAAATTCTTTTTTGTTTTTTCCTATTCTTTTTTGTTTAAAAATAACAGGACCTTTTGATTCGCACTTTATAATAACAGCGACAATAATCATTGGAATTAAAAAAATTAAAATAGCAAAAAAAGAAAAAACAACATCAAAAATTCTTTTAATATATTTATACATAAAAACCACCTTATTTAAAATTAGGTAAAATTTCGTGTAAAATATCATAAACTTCAGAAGTTTTTTTGTATGCGGCAAAATAAAGTCTTTCAAGCTGATTTTTAAAAAGCTCGTTATCAATTTCAACTGGTTTGGCTATAAAAATTTTATTATGATATGTTACACTTAAATTATCTTTTTCGTCGTCCATAATTAATTCTTCATATAATTTTTCCCCCGGTCTTAATCCTATATATATAATATCTATGTCTTTTCCTGGAACATATCCCGAAAGGCGTATAAGATTTTTCGCCAAATCATTTATTTTAACTGGTTCGCCCATATCAAGTACAAAAATCCTTCCGCTCTGACCAATTCCGCCCGCTTGCAAAACAAGCCGTGCCGCTTCAGGTATAGTCATAAAATATCTGACAACATTGGGGTCTGTGACGGTAACAGGTCCTCCGTTTTCAATTTGACGTTTGAAAATAGGAATAACACTTCCGTTGCTTCCAAGAACATTTCCAAATCTGACTGCCATAAATTTTGTTTTGCTGACAGAAGCCATACTTTGAATGAGCAGTTCTGTAATTCTTTTAGTAGCGCCCATAACGTTTGTGGGATTGACAGCTTTATCTGTAGAAAGTAAAACAAATCTTTCAACATTAAATTTGTCGGAAAGTTCAACAACATTCATAGTACCAAAAACATTATTTTTAACGGCTTCTTCGGGACAGTTTTCCATCAACGAAACGTGCTTGTGGGCGGCAGCGTGAAAAACAACAGCAGGCTGAAATATTTTAAAAATGTTTTCAAGACAATCTTTATCTCTTATAGAGCCTATTTTAAGAACAAATTCTATATTGGAGTATTTTTCTTTTAATTCATTAAAAATATCAAAGGCTGAATTTTCATAAACATCAAAAATAATAAGTTTTTTAGGAGAAAACTTAGAAATCTGTCTGCATAACTCCGAACCTATAGAACCGCCTCCGCCAGTAACAAGAACAACTTTATGTTTAAGATAACCAGATATACTTTTAACATCAATATTAATTTCATCTCTTGAAAGCAAATCGGCAATATTTATATCCATAATGGAGTTATTGACTTTATTAGATATATCGCTTATAGGCTGAATTTTTTTTAAAGCACATTCAGTTTTGGTACATTGGTCTATAATTCTTCTAAGTTGTATATTTGTTGCTGTTGGAATAGCTATAATAATTTCGTCGATATTGTACATTTTGGCAAGTTTTGTAATACTTTTAGTGCCGTAAACAACTCGTACGCCATTTATATTTGTATTATTTTTTTCTTTGTCATCATCAACAACAATGACAGGAATTCTATCCTCATATTGTATCTCATTTTTTAATATTTTTTTAATAACTTCATTACCGGAATTTCCGGCACCTATAATCATTACTCTTTTATAACCTGCTTTTCGGCTTAAAAAGTGTCCAAGGTAATTAAAAAATCTTTTAACTATACGACCGCCAAATCTTACAATAACGCATAAGAAAATATTAATGACAGCGGCGGTAACTATCATTCTTTTAGGTAAAATTAAAAACTTTTTTTCCTCAATAAAAAATAAATCAGTAAAATATAAAACAATAAATATAATTGTATTTGCGATAATAACTTTAAAAACATCTTCCGCGGCGGCATATTCCCAAAGGTTTTTATAGAACTTAAAAATTGTATAAATAAGCCAGCAAATAATGGGGGCAAGGATAGCCATAATAATGTACCAATTCCATACTGTCGATGGTACTCTGACTCGGAATCCTCCGGGAATACTTCCGTCAAACCACAAACCGATTCCCGCAAGGAGAGAAAAATCAATACAAATTGCGTCAAGGATAATATATAGTGTAGTTCTGCCAATATTTCCACCAATAAATTTTTCTATATTTCGCATAAAAATCCTCCGCTTATCGAACATCAGTAAAAATATTTTTTTATTTCCTCTGTTTATTTAGGACAATAACGCACAATTATGGGAAATATCGCATAATTCAAATATAAAAATAATTTTAGCGTGAGCGGCAAAAAAATTTAGCGGAAGTGTGGGTTTTTAAACCCACTTGGAGCGTATTTTTTTGCAAAATTATTTTTATTTCCTCTTTGTGCGGTGTTTCCTATGATTTACGGCAATTCTGGAATTGCTGTAATAGATTCCGCTAATATTTTTATAGAATTATGTGGTATTGTCCTAGAAATTTCAGTGTTTTTTTTCTTTGAAAAATTCGGAAACGGCAAAACCGGCTCCAAGCATAATCCAAAATGTAGGCGCTACAGAAACAACACTGTCTGTTGTGAGGGCAGAAATTAAATAACCAATAATTCCAATAAGAACAGCGAATTTAAATGAAAAAACAAATCTGTCATTATTTGAATCTTCAAGTATACTTCTAATTGTTTTGTATATATATACGACAAATAAAATAATTAGCGTAACAAGAGATAATAATCCAGTATTAATAGCTGTTTGCAAATACATATTATGAGGTTTGTCAACAATAATATATGGATTTCCTAAATAATTCAACTTTTCTCTAAGTTCAAACTGAGGAAAAGCAATAGCGAAACTATCAGGACCGCTTCCTGCTATAAATCCTTTTATGCCATTAGATAAAACAAGAGGTAAACTCCTTGACCAAATATATCCGCGTCCTGTACCAAAGGATTCGCTTCCTTTAAAGCCAATACTTTCAGCTTTTTTGTTAATATCCGTAATTTCATAATACTTATTGACAGCAGAGATTATACCTTCATTAGATACTCTGAAATAAATATTGGTTTTTTCATATTTGATATTTAGAAAAGGAATATTATTTCTTAAAAATACTCTGGCAATTAAATCCGCTCCATTTATGTTTTTTAAAGGAATAGCATTTTGTTTATTTTCTTCTTTTAATTTGACAGTTTCTAAAGAAAAATCACCATTTTCGTAAGGAAGTAAAATTCCGTCTGAATTAGAAATTTGGAACATATTTTTTTCTTTGTCATAATCAATAAAAATAGTATCGTCTAATGTCAAAATCTCGACTCTGTTTTTGTCATAATCAATAGAAAAGTCTGTAATATAATAACCTGTAGAACCTTGAGTTTTTCCTGTAAGTATATCAATATTATTAAAAATTTTAGTCTGAATTACCTCGCTTTTAAAAACAACTGTAGTTGAAACTAAAACAATAGCGACAACTATTGCTGATGTAATAGCTGTAAAAGCTTTAGAGCATTTTTTGTATTTTTTGTTTTTAATAATGTATATAAAAGCAAGAATAAAAGCTATAAAAAGTGATAAAAAGACAGCGATAAAAGCACCGTCAGAATCACTTCCGATAAGGTTAATCAAAAGGATAATGCTAAAAATAATAGAAATATATTTTACAATAGCGGCAAACTTATGTTTAAATATATTAAATGGCAAAGAAACAGCCAAAATCGTTGTAAACGGCAAAACTAAGGAACAGTACATACCAACGCAGTTGGGGTTATATAAAAGAGAGTATACTTCATCAAATTTAATATTTAAGCCTGTACCATTATACATATCTCCAAGCACCCATTTAGCGCCAAATTCGGTGCTGAAAATGTCCATATCAAAATATTGAAACATTCCAATTATACCGATAACAGCTATTCCGGAAAAAATACCAAGGGTAATAAATTTAACTCTGAATATTGTATTGCAGTAACTGAATGTAATAATCATTAATGCCATATATGAAATTAAAACCCACATACTTTCAAATCTTTCACTTATGCCAATTAAAGCAACATCTTTAAAAGGAGTAAAAATAAAAGAAATAATTACAAATAAGACAAATGCCCCTCCGCAGAAAAATATAGGGTGATTAAAATAATATTTTTTATGTCCTTTTTCGGGAACATACATAATAAATATAGCTGCCATAAATAAAGTGACAAAGCATATCATAATAGATTTATAATATGAAAATACATCAAGAGCGGTAGTTCCGGAACGTATAACTTTTTCCGCCTCATTGACGTCTACATATTTGGCGCTGATAAAAAGAGGAACAACAGCGAAAATTAAAAATATACCAATTCCAATAGTATAATCATACCAATTCTTTTGTTCTTTCATTTTCATTTATTCTCCATTCTAGCATATATTAAATAGTTAATTTGTAAAGTATTATAATTTTATTGGTATTTTTTTATTCTAGCATAACAATAAAATTATGAAGTGCTATTAATCATAATTAAAATACATTAAATATTATAACATATCAAATATTAATACACAACTCAAAAAATATTAAATATTAATTACACAGTATTATTTTTAAATATATGAATATTTCTTTATGGAAACGCCGCATAAAAAGCAATAAAAAATAATTTTACAAAAAAAATTTATTTTATTTTAGAATTTATGAGGTATTTTCTTAAATTAAAAAAAGGAGTTTTAAAATATTTGTAGAATATATATTATATAAAACTTTTATAATAGTTTTACATAAAAGGTTACTATAAATTGTGACCAGATAAAGGGAGTTGATATTTATGCGCTATTCATTTACAGGAAAAAATACAACGGTTACGGAGGCTTTAAAAGGTAAAATTACCGCTAAACTTGAACGAATTGAAAAGTTAGTTCCAGAAGGTACAAGTGTTGTTGTTACACTTAGCGTTGTAAAGCTTGATCATACTATCGAAGTTACGGTTAATTTGCCTAAGCGTATTTTAAGAGCTGAGGTTACATCTCAGGATATGTATGCGGCAATTGATGAAGTAGCCGATGTTCTTGAGAAACAAATGGTTAAATATAAAAATCGTTTGAGAGACAAAGCACGACGTGATACTTCATTTATTGATGAGCTTAAATATTTTGAACCTACCATTAAAGACGATAAAGATGACAACAGCGAGGTTAAAATCGCTAAAACAAAGAAATTTGCCATTAAACCAATGGATGCTGAAGAAGCTGTTATGGAAATGGAAATGCTTGGACATAACTTTTTTGTTTATAGAAATGCCTCTAGCGATGAAATTAACGTTGTTTATAAAAGAAAAAACGGAACTTATGGTCTTATTGAACCCGAAATTTAATTGGTTTTGATATGTTAAGCTTTTTATAAAAACTCTATTTATAATAAATACAAAAATAATCCTTCTTGGTGATAAAACGTTAAACCAAGAAGGATTTAATTATGTCAAAAATATTATTAAGCCGTATAACTTCGCTGTTATTTTTATTGAACTCACGTTATTATATCTTTGGTTTTTTTGCTTTTTCAAATTCCTCAATAATTTCTTTTGAAGGCGCTTTGGTTAAAAGACTTACGATAACTATCGCAAGACAAGCTATAATAAACGCGGGAAGAAGTTCATAAATATTCCATATACCTCCTATAGGCTTAACGATATATTTCCATACAAAAATAGATATACCGCCGCAAACCATACCTGAAAGAGCACCCCACATATTTGTACGTTTCCAGAATAACGCAAAAAGTATAACTGGCCCGAAAGACGCCCCAAAACCTGCCCACGCAAAAGAAACTATGCCAAATATTGAACTTTCTGGATCCCACGCAAGAAATATTGAGATTATTGAGATAATGATAAGGGTAGCTCTCGCTATAATCATTGATGTAGTGTGTGAGTTCTTTATTTTAAAGAAACTTCCGATTATGTTTTCAGAAACAGCGGAGGAAGCAGCTAATAACTGAGAATCGGCGGTTGACATTGTCGAAGCGAAAATTCCGGCAAGAATAACGCCAGCGATAAGAGCGAAAAATATACCATTACTTCCCAAAAGATTTGAAATCTGAATTATAACTGTTTCAGGGTCACTGAAAGTTGCTAGCGAACCATTTTTAACCATACCAAAACCTATGATTCCTATTAAAACCGCAACAGCTAGAGAAATAACTACCCATATACTAGCAATTCGTCTTGATATTTTAAGTTTTTCGCTGTCTTCAATAGCCATAAATCTTAAAAGTATGTGAGGCATACCAAAATATCCTAAACCCCAGGCAAGAGTCGAAATTATCATTATAAATCCATAATCGCCTGCTAGTCCGGAGTCTTTAATATAACTTTGGGTTAAACTTAAATATCCTGGCAATTCTTTTGTGTTCTCAATAACAGCATCAATACCTCCGGCGCTTATAATTCCAAATATAAATACAATAATAAGGGCGATTGACATAACAATACTTTGAATAAAATCTGTAGTACTTGCCGCTAAAAAGCCTCCAACAGTTGTATAAAATATAATTACAATAGCACTTACAATCATAGCTATATGATATTCTATGTTAAAAAGAGTTCCGAACAATTTTCCGCAGGCGGCAAAACCGGACGCCGTATATGGAATAAAAAAGATAATAATTACTATTGCGGCTATAATTGTTAATATTCTTTTGTCATCTTTAAAACGGTCAGAAAAAAAGTCGGGAATAGTTATTGAGTTTGTAATTTGGGAGTAATTTCTTAATCGTTTAGCTACTAAAAGCCAGTTTATGTAAGTCCCGATTGCAAGACCGATTGCTGTCCACGAAGCTTCAGCGGCCCCTGAAAGGAAAGCTACACCGGGAACCCCCATAAGCAAATAACTGCTCATATCCGAAGCTTCCGCGCTCATAGCTGTTACAATAGGACCAAGTTTTCTTCCTCCAAGATAAAAATCGCTTACGGTATTGTTACTTTTTGAAAATTTGACGCCTATGAAAAGTACAATAAGCAAATATGCGGCAATAGAAATTGCCATATAAATTGTTTGTTCGTTCATTTTTTCATCTCCTTGTATAAATTTGATTTTGAGGTTTTGTTAAATACAATAAATTGGAAAAACTTGAGCATATCTAAATAATTTTACCACAAAAGTTAGCGTTAAACAAGATATTTTTGGAATTATTTACGAAAATGAGTTTTTTTCTGTTGTTGTAAAAGTAGTCGGATTATGTTATAATTTATAGTAATTACACTTAAAGTGTAACAAAAAAATATTTTACGAGTGCGTAAGCACTGCTGGGCGGTAGGCGAATTGCAAAGCAATTTGCAGCCTGTGCAAGTAAAATAATTTTTTTGTAACTTTTAAACTGTAATTACTATAACTTAAGTTTGATGAGAAATAACAGTAAAGGAAATACTGCGCAATTAAAATTTTATAGATTTTGCTAATACTTTTTATTAAATTATGCGGTATTGCCTAAAATCAGCGAAATGGAGTTTGAGGTGAAACTTCAAGAATTTTAATGTTTTAAGAATATTTAAGGAAGGTTTTTATATATGTCTATATTAAAATTTAAACGTGTGAATTGTAAAGATTGTTACAAATGTGTTAGGTATTGTCCTGTAAAAGCTATAGAAGTGCGTGACCATCAGGCGAAAATAATTGAGGAGGAGTGTATACTATGCGGAAATTGTACAATTGTTTGTCCTCAGAACGCCAAAGAGGACATAAGCAGTATTGAGTTAATAAAAAATGCTTTAAAAGAAGGCGAAAAGTTAATCGCTACGGTTGCTCCGTCCTATATAGCCAATTATGATGTATCATCGTTTTCACAAATGAAAGATATTTTGAAAAAATTGGGATTTTTTGACGCTTATGAAACTGCTGAGGGCGCATACATAGTAAAAACAGAATATGAGAAGGTTTTAGACAATAAAGAAAATTCTGTTGTAATTTCTTCTTGTTGTTCAACAATTGTGCAGTATATTGAAAAAAATTATCCCGAAATGCTTAAATATCTTTTACCAGTTCTTTCACCTATGCAGGCGCACTCAAAATTGATAAAACAAAATTATCAAGACGCGGAAGTTGTTTTTATTGGTCCTTGTATTTCTAAAAAAGCGGAACTTTTGGAGGAGAGTAATTATACGGACTATGTGATAACATTTGATGAGTTTGATTTATGGATTTCAGAACAGGGTTTGTCATTTACAAATGAATTTTTGGAAGATGAAACTAAATTGTCGCGTTTTTTCCCGACGACAAGCGGAATAATTAAAACAATGAAAAAAAATCCAAACTATAGTTATGTGGCTGTTGAGGGTATAAAAAACTGTGAGGATGTTCTTGAAGAAATAAAAAATAATAAAATAAAAAATTGTTTTATAGAAATGAGTTCCTGTGTTGGGAGCTGTATAAATGGCCCGTCTTTTAAGAGAAAGTCAGCCTCGCCGGTTATGTCAAAAATCTCAGTTGAGAAATCAGCTTCAGAAACAGCTTTTGAGGAAGATTATGATAAAGATTTTAATGTTAATTATGATTTTTCTGTTGAGAGGATATTTAAAGACAGACATATATTTAAAAATATACCTGACGAAAAAACAATAACAGCTATATTAAGAAAAATGGGTAAAACAGGAGTTGAGGATGAGCTCAATTGCGGCTCTTGCGGATATCAGACTTGCAGGGAAAAGGCAGTTGCTATATATGAGAATAAGGCTGAAATAAGTATGTGTTTGCCGTATATGAAAAAACGGGCGGAGTCATTTTCAGATAAGATAATAACGATAACACCAAATCTTATTGTTACTGTCGATATGGATTTGAAAGTGCAGCAAATAAATAAATCCGCTCTTGACGCATTTAAAATAGCTGATGAAAAAGATATAATAGGTTTTCCTGTTTCCAGAATTCTTGATGAATTTGATTTTGTTAATATTATAACTGAAGAAAAAATTACAGATAAAAAAAGAACATTTATTGCCGACTATAATTTATATCTTGATCAGACTTTTCTTTATGATAAACAAAATGGCTTGATAATTTGTATAATGAAAGATATAACGGCTGATAAAAAACGTAAAGACAAAATTAAAAAATCAAGGACGATAACCGCAAATATGGCTGATGATATAGTTGAAAAACAGCTTAGAATAGTCCATGAGATAGCCTCCCTTTTAGGAGAAACCGCTGCTGAAACTAAGGTTGCCGTTGAGGATTTAAAAAACGCGATTCTTCTTGACGATGAGGAATAGGAGGGGTTATAATGAAAGTTGTTTTTGACAATTTATTTATGGATTTTGGACATTGTTCTATGAATAAGAAAAAAGAAACATTATGCGGAGATTTTTATACAGCCGCTGATAATGATAATGAAACTACCATTGTTCTTTCTGATGGGCTTGGCAGCGGTGTTAAAGCTAATATTCTCGCTACGCTGACAGCTAAAATATTAAGCACTATGATGTCAAAAAAACTTCCTGTTGAGGAGGCTGTGTATACAATAGCGTCAACTTTGCCTGTTTGTAAGGTAAGAAAACTCGCTTATTCAACTTTTACAGTGTTTCAAGTATCTAATAATAAAGGTTATCTCGTGCAGTATGACAATCCTAAAGCTGTAGTTCTGAGAAATGGAAAAAATTTTGATTATGACTGTAAAAAGCTTTTGATTGATGAAAAGGAAATTCTTGAAAGTACAATAGAACTTCAGGAAAACGATATGATAATAATGATGAGTGACGGAGTTACTAACGCTGGAATGGGCAAAACAACAGGCAGAGGCTGGGATAGAAAAGATGTTATAGAGTTTTGTGAAAGGTTTTATGAACCTGATATCTCACCTCAAAGAATGTCCGCTCATATAGTGAGCGCCTGCGGTTCTCTTTATCTTGATGAGATTGACGACGATACAACAGTTATAGCTTTAAAAATAAGAAAACGCAGTGTTGTTAATATTATAATAGGACCTCCCAAAGAGCAAAGCGATGACAATTCAACAATGAGATTGTTTTTCTCCAAGGCAGGAAAACATATTGTATGCGGTGGTACAACAGCTTTAACGGTAGGTAAGTATTTAAACAGACCTGTTGAGCAAATTAAAAATTCTCAGACAGATGATATTCCCGCAATGTCAAGAATATCGGGAGTTGATATGGTGACAGAGGGTATAGTGACGTTGAAAAAGCTTGTAAACTTGGCGGAAAGCTATGCGGAAGACAATATTTTTTCTTTGGATTTTATAAATAAAAAAGATGCTGTATCTTTGCTTGCGAATGAGCTTTTTGAAAAAGCTACAGATGTAAACATATTTTTTGGAAACGCTGTAAATCCAGCCCACGAAAATAATGATCTGCATATAGATTTTAATACAAAAATGAAAGTGGTAAGACGGCTTGAAATGGCATTGATAAAAATGGGAAAAAAGGTAAATGTATCAATTTGCTGATTTATAAGCTTATATAAAAAATCAGCTTATAAATTGCGCTATTATAAAATAATTTAGAATACAATTTATCTTGTCACTTTTCTCCATCTGAAATACAATTTTAGGTGGAGGTGTTTTTATGAAAATAAAATTTATAATTATTTTTACTGTTTTATTCTTTATATTTATTTTTCCGGCAAAAGCGAAAGCGGAAAAGATAACAGTGTACTATTTAAAAGACGATGATGTTTATGGTAATATTTTAACTCAAAGTTTTATTATATCAGATAGTGAAAATCTGGCTGAAAAAATTTTTATTACTTTGGATAAACTTTTTAATGATATCCCAAATGTACAGTATGTTCCTGAAAATACAGAAGTTATAAATGTTGAGCAAATAGGGGAAAAAGCGTACATAAATTTGAGTGAGGACATATTAGGCTATGGAGGCGGTTCAACTTATGAAGTGGGACTTGTTCGTCAATTGTTGGAAAACATTTTTCAGTATAGTGATATTAATATTGTTTCAATAGTTATAAATGATGAGAAAAGATATTTTCCAGAGGGTTCTTTAATATATGGATATGAAAGGAAACAAAAATGAGTAAGAAAAAAATAATATTCGCTACAAAAAATAAGGACAAAATGAAAGAAATAAAAGCTGTACTGGGAGATTCTTTTGATGTTATGTCAATGGAAGATGCTGGAATATCAGCTGATATAATTGAAGATGGAAAAACATTTGAGGAAAACGCTCTAAAAAAAGCGGTTGAGATTATGGAAATGAGCGGAGAAATAGTTCTTGCTGATGATTCGGGACTTGAAATAGATTTTTTAAATAAAGAACCAGGAATATATTCAGCTCGATATATGGGAGAAAATACACCATATTCAATAAAAAATAATAAAATTATTGAAATTATGAAAGATGTTCCAGATGAAAAGAGGACGGCTCGATTTGTATGTGTTATTGCGGCTGCTTTGCCAAAGCCTTATAATAAAAAATTGACATCGAGAGGTACAATAGAGGGTATAATAGGTTATGAAATTCAAGGTGAAAATGGTTTTGGATATGACCCTATATTTTATTTACCGGAGAAAAACTGTACAACGGCTCAGCTTACTATGGAAGATAAAAATAAAATAAGTCATAGAGGACGCGCGCTTCGTCTGATGAAAAAGGAACTTGAAAACATATTTATAAAATAATGAGGAAATATTTATGAAAATACTTGTTTTAAGTGATTCTCACGGTTCTTTTACATATATGAGAAATGTGTTAAGTAAATATGAAAATGAAATTAAATATGTTATTCATTTGGGGGATTATGCTAAAGATGTTTCTGAGATTGTGCCTTTTTTTCAAAATTATGAGTTTATAAATATATCGGGGAATTGTGATTTTGGTTCCGCATTGCCCTCTGAAAAAACTTTTTCTTTGTATGGAATTAATTTTTTTATTACTCACGGTCACCGATATAACGTAAAATCAAATATAATAAGGCTTGCGTATTTGGCGGAAGAAAAAAATGCAAAGGTATGTCTTTTTGGTCATACACATATACCTTTATTGATGTGTAATAATAATATACTATATATGAATCCAGGAAGTATTTCTCAGCCTAGAGGAGGAACGTCATATACATATGGAATAATAGATATTTTGGAGAGCGGAAATATAACGGCTCGTATTTTTGAAATTACGAAGACAGGAAACAATGTTATAATGAATTTTTAAAATGGAGGACATATGGATATTTTAAAAACGCTACAAGAAGAGTTTAATTTAAAAACATTTCAGATTGAAAACACTGTAAGTCTTATAGATGAGGGTAATACAATTCCTTTTATAGCTCGTTATAGAAAGGAAATGACAGGTTCATTAGACGACCAGCTTTTAAGAGAATTTTATGACAGGCTTGTGTATTTGAGAAATCTTGACGAAAAAAGAGAGCAGGTTAGAAAACTTATTGACGAACAGGAAAAATTGACTGATGAAATTTCTAAGGCGTTGGATTTGGCTAAGACTATAACTGAAATTGACGATATATATCGTCCTTTCCGCCCAAAAAGAAGAACAAGGGCGACAATAGCTAAGGAAAAAGGACTTGAACCTCTTGCTGATATAATTTTTGAACAGATTATTGATAAGGATTTGGATATTCTCGCAAAGGAATATATAAATGAGGAAAAGGAAGTTCATTCGGTTGAAGACGCTATTCAAGGCGCTATGGATATAGTCGCTGAAATAATTTCTGATAACGCCGATTACAGGAGTATAATAAGAAAACTTACTTTTAATAAGGGGTTTATAACAACAAAGGCAGTTGATGAAAATAAAGAATCTGTTTATGAAATGTATTATGAATATACGGAACTTATAAAAAAAATAGTTGGACATCGTATTTTGGCTATAAACAGAGGGGAAAAAGAAAATTTTATTTCAGTGAAAATAGAAGCTCCTGTGGAGGATATTTTTAATAAGTTAAATAGTCTTATAATTAAAAATAACGATAAGACTAATGAAATAATGAGAAATATACTTGATGACAGCTATAAAAGGCTGATTTTTCCGTCTATTGAAAGGGAAATTAGGGCAGATTTGACAGAAAAAGCGGAGGAAGGCGCTATAAAGGTGTTTGGAGAAAATTTAAAACAGCTTCTTCTTCAGCCTCCCATTAAAGATAAAGTGGTGCTTGCCCTTGACCCTGGATTTAGGACAGGCTGTAAAACTGCCGTAATAGACGGAACAGGGAAAGTTCTTGATACAGGAGTGATTTATCCAGTTCCTCCTCATAATAAAGTTAGAGAGGCAAAGGATAAACTTATACCTTGGATAAAAAAATATAATGTTGAACTTATAGCCATAGGAAATGGAACGGCTTCAAGAGAAACTGAAAGTTTTGCCGCTGAAATGATAAAAGAATCTGGTGAAAAAGTAATGTATGTAATAGTGAATGAGGCTGGAGCGTCTGTGTATTCAGCGTCAAAGCTTGGAGCGGAAGAATTTCCTGATTATGACGTTGCTTTGAGGAGTGCTGTGAGTATAGGAAGAAGATTGCAGGACCCTCTTGCTGAACTTGTGAAAATTGACCCTAAAAGTATAGGCGTTGGACAGTATCAGCACGATATGAATCAGAAACGTCTTGGAGAAACTTTGGGAGGCGTTGTTGAAAATTGTGTGAATAATGTTGGCGTTGATTTGAATACAGCTTCTTCCTCACTTTTATCTTATATCGCTGGAATAAGCGGAACTGTAGCGAAAAATATTGAGGAATACAGAGAGGAAAACGGAAAGTTTAATGACAGAAAGCAGTTATTGAAAGTGAAAAAACTTGGACCTAAAGCTTTTGAGCAATGCGCTGGGTTTTTAAGAATTTCTGATGGAAAAAATATACTTGACAATACGGGAGTTCACCCAGAGTCATATTCCGCTGCCGAAAAACTTTTGACTAAACTTGGATATACATTGAAAGATGTCGCGGGAAATAATATTTCCAATATGAAAAATAAAATCAGCGATATAAAAACATTATCAGAAGAACTTGAAATTGGAGTACCGACGCTGAGGGATATAATAAAAGAACTTGAAAAACCAGGGCGTGACCCTCGTGACGAGATGCCTAAACCTATTTTAAGAAGTGATGTTCTTTCTATGGAAGATTTGACAGAGGGGATGATTTTAAAAGGTACTGTCAGAAATGTGATTGATTTTGGTATTTTTGTTGATATTGGCGTGCATCAAGATGGACTTGTCCATATATCTGAAATAACAAATAGATATATTAAACATCCTCTTGAGGTTGTGAGTGTCGGCGATATAATTGATGTAAAAGTTCTTGAAGTTGATATTAATAAAAAAAGAATTTCTCTTTCAATGAAATTATAGGGATATTAATTAAAAAAAGAATAAAGACATAAATTCCGATTTATCGGTATTTATGTCTTTATTTTTTACAAAAATTACAGTTACTTCTACTTCCAACGCAATTCTTGCAATCATTTTTAACTATAATTTTATTTTTGGAAACGGCGAAAAAACCTATAAATGATTTATTAGGATTCATAACTCCGCTTTTATTTATGGTAAGTCCTATTTTATCGCAGTCAAGTAATTCAAAGAATTTATATATTTCTCTTTGCTCAATTCCAAAAAAACCCACTCCAAAAGGATTTGAGATAAAAAAATTATCAGATTCTTCCATATAGATATTTATAAAATAATCTTTTAAAATATTTTTTGAAACATCAATTATTGCTGTTCCGGTTAAATCAAAATAAAATTGCTCTAAAATATTGTTATTTTCAGTTTTTTTATTTTCAGATGCGGCGACAGCGAAAATAAATAACCCTAAAAAACCACATTTTGAAAGTTTTTCTAAAATTGTATTGTCAATAGAAATATCTTTATCCAAGAAAATATTTTTATCAGAAAAAGAATATATACTATTGATTTCAAAATAACTAAGGCTTTTTTCAAGATAAAAAACGGCTTCTTTTTTTCGCTCATTATCAACGTTACTGTTTTCAAAAAAATTACATAAGTCCTTAAATCTTTCAAAAAATCTATCTTTAAAATCTTTTATACATATACTATAGCAAATGTTTTTTATTTTTTCCATTTTCTTATTTTTAATATCTACGCTTGTAGTTTTAATTTAAAATCTTTAGCGGCTTCTCTCTGCTGGTCTTTTTTGGCTATATCGTGACGTTTGTCATAAAGTTTTTTGCCTTTGGCAATTCCTATTGCTAATTTTACAAGGCTGCCTTTAAAATAAAGCTTAAGGGGAATTATTGTAAGTCCATCGGTAGTGACAGAACCTAAAAGTTTGTTTATCTCTGATTTATGAAGAAGAAGCTTTCTGTCCTGCAGAGGGTCGTGGTTGAATATATTGCCTTGCTCATATGGACTTATATGCATATTTTTTATTATTGCCTCACTGTCTTCTATTTTTATAAAGCTATCTTTCAAATTACATCTGCCGGCACGGATTGCTTTTACTTCCGTTCCTGTTAAAACAATTCCCGCCTCATAAGTTTCAAGAATAAAATAATCGTGATATGCTTTTTTGTTTTGTGATATTATTTTTATTGTGTCCTTTGCCATATATTATACCTCACTTGTTTTTAAATTTTCAAATATTTCATATGGAATGTACAAGTTTCCGCAGCCTGTGCCCAAATCTATATTGGGTTTGTTGCTTCCGTGAAAATCACTTCCGCCGGAAATTTTTAAATTATGTTTTTTGGCGATAGATATAAGATATTCAGTTTCTTCTTTTGTGTGCGTTGAATATAAACACTCTATTCCTTTTAAACCGATTGATTTTAAATAAGCAATCATTTCGTTTAGTTTATCATCTGTCAGTTTATATAAAAGAGGGTGGGCTAGGACAGCTGTTCCTCCGGCGTCATTTATTAAAGCTATTGTTTCTTTCGGAGGAATTACTTCTCTTTTTACATAAGCGGGACAGTTTTCTCCCATATATATATCAAAGCATTCTTTCACTGTTTTGATATATCCTTTTTTTATGAGCAGTTTGGCAAAATGTGCTCTTGTTATTATTTTATTGGAACTTAAGCTCTCAAGTTCATCGTAGTTAATATCTATATTAAGTTTTTGCAGCTTTTCTATAGCTAGTTCATTTCTTTTTTTTCGTTTTTCCTTTAAAAATTTTAATTCAGAATTAAAATTTTTGTTATTTATGTCAATAAAAAGCCCAACTATATGAATTTCTTTTTTTTCAAAGTCAGTTGACATTTCTATTCCGTTTATTACTTCTATATTATTTATTTTACCCTGGCTGACAGCTTCTGAAACACCGTCAAAGTTATCGTGGTCAGTAATTGCTATAACTTTGATATCTTTTTTTGCCGCGTAATTTATAAGTTCAGTTGGGGTAAATGTACCATCTGAGAAAGTGGTATGTGTGTGTAAATCTATACAAGGCATTTTAAGACTCCTTTTGTGTATATTTTTTATTGAACCTGTTCTAAATTTTGTTTTTATTTAGGGCAATACCGCATAATTCAATTATAGCGAACCAATAAAAATTTTGCGAATTGCTATAATATCATTTGCGCGGTGTTTCATTAGGTTCTAAAGCGTATTTTATAATATCGTGAACTATTGGAACCGCCTCGCTTCCATTTCCAGCGTTTTCAAGTATCACCGTTACCGTTATTTCAGGATTTTCTGAAGGAGCAAAAGCTGTAAACCAAGCGTGGTCTTTACCTGAAGCATTTTCAGCTGTGCCTGTTTTTCCGGCTACGGATATTCCTTTTATTTTAGCTTCAGCGGCTGTTCCGTCTGTTACTACGTTTTCCATCATTTCTTTTAATTTATTTGCTGTTTCTTCAGAAAAAACTTCAGAAAGTTTTTCTGGGTATGTTACATCAAGTTCATTTCTTGAATATGATTCTGTATGGTCGATTATATAAGGCTGCATCATCACACCTTTATTAGCGACAGAAGATGTTATCATTGCCATATGAAGAGGCGTGACAAGAGTTTTTCCCTGCCCAATTGATGTTTCAACTATTTCTGTTGTTTTTGAGTTTTCATTTAAAGAGAATGAACTTTTTTTATATTCAAGATTATATCCCAAATCAGAATTAAACATTGCTTTTTTCGCGTATTCTGAAAGAGTTGAACTTCCAAGTTTCTGACCTGTCATAGCGAAAAAAGTATTACAAGAGTATTTCATAGCGTCGGAGAGATTTACTTTTCCATGCACTGTTGAATTGAAACAATGTATTTTTTTTTGGTCAAAAGAATCTTCACCCTTACAATTGTATATATAATTTTTATAATTAGAATTTGTTTCTATTTCAGCTCCTGCCGTTAGTATTTTAAATGTTGAGCCAGGAGGGTATAAACCTTGTGTGGCTCTGTTTATTAGAGGACTGTTTTTTGTATCGTTTTTTAACTCGTTCCAATTTTCTTCTATTGTTATTGGGTTAAAATTGGGGTATGATACCATTGCCAAAATTTTACCTGTAGATGGTTCTGTTACAACAACAGCTCCTTTTGATTTTCCGAGCTTTTTATACACATAACGCTGTAAATCACTGTCTATTGTTAAAAAAATATTATTTCCGCGAGGTTTTTCATTTTCTGAAAAAATTGTCATTAATCGTTGATATAATTCATTATCAAGTTTTTGGAGTGTAAAATTATATTTTGCCTCAATACCAGCCTTTCCTTTTGGCATATATCCTATTATATGGCAAAATTCACGTGGATAGTAGTATTGACGTTCTATGCTTCCTCCTGTTGTGACAGTATCAGCGAGAGGCATACCTTTTGAGTCAAATATTATTCCTCTTTGTATGCTGTTGTCTATTTTGTTTAGACGAGGGTTATATGAATTTATTGGAACATCTTTTTCAAATATCATAAAGTATATTAAGTGGACTATAAGCGCTAAAAAAAGAAGCGAATAAAAAAAGAATACTCTTTTCATATTTTTTTTCATACTTTATATCACCAACTTTTTTGTGTATTAAAGGTTTTCTTCGGTTTTATTGGCTGATTTGCAAACCCATTCAATTATGCCTATTATTATAAAACAAATAATCATTGATGTTCCTCCATAACTTATAAATGGAAGTGTTACACCTGTAAGCGGAATTAATTTTATAACTCCGCCTATTATCAAAAATGTTTGAAAGCACATTAAACAGGTTAGCGCTGATACCAAAACGCTCATAAAACGATTTCTTGAAGCTAACGCTATTTTTATGGCTGAATAGAAAATTGTTAAAAATATTATAATTAGGCATATAGCAAAGGCTACACCAAATTCCTCACATATTGCTGAAAATATGGAATCTCTTTCAACAACTGGAATTTCTGTCGGCATTCCCCTGTTAAGCCCTGAGCCAAAAAAACCGTAAGTTCCTATCGCGAATAAAGACTGGGTTATTTGATATCCTCCGCTGTCTATATCTATCCAGGGATTTAACCATGAGGATACTCTTACTTTTATATGGTCGAAAAGAATATAAGCTATTACAGAGCCTATTGACGCGGCTAAAATTCCTGGGAGTAATATTAAATTACTTGATGTTGATATATAAATAACAACCATATAGGTGGCGAAAAATATCAAAGCGCTTCCCAAATCTTTTTGTAAAACAAGAAATAATATTACAAAACCACATATTATAGCTGAAATAATTACATTGCTTAATTTTAATTTAGGTTTGGCTAGTTCGGAAACAATATAAAGTATAAACAGTAGTTTTATTAATTCAGATGGCTGAAATGTAAAAGATTTTATTGTCAGCCAATTTTTAGCGCCGCCAAAGTCACTGCCAAAAAAGAAAGTCATTAAAAGCATTAAAATTGAAATAGCAAGGTATAGGTAT
>CAOJPS010000019.1 GCA_948441255.1 uncultured Eubacteriaceae bacterium
CGACCGACGATAACACAGCGAAAAGGATTTTTGACCGCCGAACTTTTTCATTTTTAAGTTCATTGACTATATAATATAATTTTATTTAAAATATTAGTCGGGCGCTGCCCGAACCCGCAAGCCTTTTGAAAAAGGCTTGACCGAAAACTTTAAATCGCCTGCGGCGGACGTGAAAATTGATTTCCGTGGTTTCCGAGAAGATATGCTTGCGTTTTTTATTGGATTTATTTATAATGTTTTTGAGGGAGTGTTAGTATGATTGCCGATATAATAATTTGTGCCGTTATTTTAATCGCTATGTTTTTCGCTGTAAGAAGTGCTGTGAAAAAAAAGGGCGGCTGCTGTGACGGCGGTTGTGATGGCTGCCGCAAATGTTCATCAGAGAAAAAATAAAAATATTGTCAAAGACTATTCGTATTTTTATGAAATAAAAACACGAATAGTCTTTGATATTTTATCACGTTATTCAAGATTAAGCTTATTTTCTAAAATATAGTTTGTGATGATAAATGTGACTGCTATATAAATAATGTTAAAAAGTATACTCGCGTTTATTACTGAACAAAACCATTCGGAACCTGAAATTACGTGACCTGTCACAAAGTTTGCGAAGTTGAATGAGGGGTTAAAAATGAGTGTGCTTGATACATAATTTGTAATTATCATAATACCTAAAAACGTTATGAACGCCATAAGTTTTTTGTGGCTGTTGAATAAATGTCCTGTAGAAATTGAGCAGTATACAATCATAACATTTGCCGCCTGTCCTATAATAGTGGATATTAAAAATTTAATGCCCCAAATAAATATATCTATATTGATTTCACTAAATATTGTGAAAATTCCTTTTAAAATATCACTGATTGATAACCCTGCAGTGAATAATATCACCACAGATATTCCGCAGACAAACATTCCTAATAATATCCAGAAGGTTGAAACAAACAGTTTGCTGAAAATGTTCATCCAAGGTCTTAATGGGAGTGTATTCATTAAGTAGCCGGTATCACCAAGAATATTTTTATAGAACCGCTGAATAGTTATGAAAATGGTCATAATTACAGTGGTTATAAGTAAAAAAGCGTATAGCGCTCCGAAAATGAAAAGGGCTGTTGCTCTAGCGTCTATGTTAATATAAGATGACCAATAGTTTATTCCGCTTATATCAAAACCCATAGTGAATCTGTTTATGAAACTGAACGCTAGAACAAGGGCATATAAAATAAAAAATATTTTATATGTAGATTTAAATTCGTATTTAATTAATGAAATTAACATTTGAATACCTCCCTGAATAAAGAATCAATACTTTTTCCGTTTTCCTCTCTTATCTCATCTACGTTTTTGTGGAGAGTGATTTCTCCGTTTTTTATGAAAACTACTTCGTCAAGTATGTTTTCAATATCACTTATAAGATGTGTTGAAATGACAATGGTTGAGTTTTCGTTATAGTTATTTATAATTGTATTGATAATATAATCTCTCGCGGCAGGGTCTACTCCGGCTATGGGCTCGTCAAGAAAATAAATTTTCGCGTTTCTGCTCATAACCAGAATAAGCTGGACTTTTTCCTTTGTGCCTTTTGACATTGTTTTAAGGCTGTCGGAAATGTTTATGTTGAGCTTTTGAAGCATATTTAACGCTTTGACTTCGTCGAAGTCGGAATAAAAGTCTTTAAAAAATTTTATAGTATCTACAACTCTCATAGAGTTTTCAAGATAGGTTCTTTCGGGAAGATAAGAAACAATAGCTTTTGTTTCAATTCCTATTTTTTTATTGTCTATTTTAATTTCTCCTCCCGTTTGTTTTAAAAGACCAGCGGCTATTTTTATGAATGTTGTTTTTCCGCTGCCATTTGGTCCTAAAAGTCCTATGATTTTGCCTTTGGCAAAAGAAAGGTTTATACCCTTTAAAACTTTTTTATTACCATAATTTTTAATAAGGTTACCGCATTCAAGTATATATTCTGACATTTAATTCATCTCCCCAAAAGTTTTTTCAACAAAATTGATAATTTCATTTTTTGTGAGTCCTATGCTTTTCATTTTTTTGTAAAAATCAATAATTTGTTTTTTAGCGAAATCTTCTTTAAGTTTATCTACCATAGCTTTATCCTCCGTAATAAATCTTCCGCTTGTTCTTTGAGTAAAAACAAGATTCATTTTTTCAAGTTCCTGCAATGCTTTTTGCATAGTGTTTGGATTGACAGCCGCTGTAACAGCAAGTTCTCTTACAGATGGTATTTTTTCTCCAAGCTTGTATTCACCTGAAATTATGCTTATTTTTATATGTTCTACAATTTGAGTGTAAATAGACTGCTCTTTTGAAAAATTCCAAGCCATAAAGTCACCTCCTTTAGGAATTCAATTGTACAACTGTATTAGTTTCATAATACAATTATACAATCGAAAGAAAATTATGTCAAGAGAAAAATTAAAAAGCATTGAAAAAAATTTAATTTTTTTCAATGCTTTTTATAATAATTTTCAAGTTGATTGAATATAGAGTTTGTCTTAAGGCAATACCGCATAATTTGATAAAATAGATTTTAGACGATATTTTTCAGTACAAGGAAAAAACTCGTAATCATAGTCGGAGCCTATGATAAGAGGTTTTGACACAGTAATGGGAAATATCGTCAAAATCTATGAAATCATAATTATGAGGTATTGCCTTAAATAAGCTTGCCGCCTGTTTTAATATTAAGGTTCTTGACAAGGAAATAGCTTGGTGAGTCGCTTGTTATTTTTACAATATATGAGTGACCGCCGATGGCGTCAAATTTAAGTGAAACGGGATTTGTGCCGTCCGCTGCTGCCGTTGCTTCCGCAAGGGCTGTTGCCGTATCGTTTGAGTCATATATTGCGACTGTTCCTGTTGCCTTGTTTGGATATAGAAAATCAAATTCAACAGAAGTATCTTTGTGGGTTTTGTTTCCGTCAAAGGTTAATGAAAGAATATCTCCTGTAAGAGCGTTGTATCCTCCCATAGTGTGATATCTGAAACTTGGCATTACTTTTATATACGCTTTTTCTGTAGAATCTGAAATTACTGTATTAGTTCCCAAATCGGAAACAAGATTGAAATTATATTCAACAATTTCTTCCTTTTCAATATTTTCGATTAAAGTGCCGTTTGTTTCAATAATAATATTTTTGGCAAGGAAATAACTTGCGGAATCACTTGTTATTTTAATAACGTATGAATGACCGCCTACAGCGTCAAAATTAAGTGAGAGAGGGTTTGTACCATCGGCTGCCGCTGTAGTTTCCGCAATAGATTTTGTCATATCATCTGAATCATATACTGAAACTGTTCCTGTTGCTTTGTTTGGATATAAAAAGTCAAATTTTAATGATGTATTTTTGTATACGTCGTTTCCGTCAAAAGTTAGAGAAAGAATATCGCCGACAACAGCGTTATATCCGCCCATACTATGATATCTGAAACTTGATAAAGCTTTAATGTAAGCTTTTCCGCTTTCATCAGAAATATTTGTGTCTGTTCCTTTATCAGAGGTTAAATTAAAATTGTATGAGGAAATAGTTTCCGTTGTGCCTTCTGAAGAATCTTCATTTTTTTCTAATAATTCAGTTTTTGATTTTATGTTCAAACCTTTAACAAGGAAATAGTTTGCGGAATCACTTGTAATTCTTACAATATACGAATGACCTCCTTCGCCGTCAAATATAAGTTTAATAGGATTTGAGCCGTCTGCTGTAAAGGTTGCTTTTGCAAGAGATTTTGAATATGAGGTATCCTGTGTATCAAAAACTTCCGCTGTCGCTGCTGCCCTTTCTGGATAAAGAAGGTCAAAGGCAATGCTTGTGTTTGTGTATTTTCCTGTTCCATCGAGATTTAATAAAAGAATATCTCCTGGAGTTCCATTATATCCGCCCATATTGTGGTATTTAAAGCTGGAAAGAAATTTTATTTTTGTTTTTTGTGAGTTATCGGCAATATAGCAGTTTGTTCCTTTATCAGAAGTTAAGCCAAATGTATATTCTGAAGAATTGTTTATTGCCGACGCTGTTTTAAGTCTTTCAAATCTCGCTCCGTAGAAATAAGCGTTTGAGCCTTCAACATAAGCGTAGTATGTTTTGCCGGCTTTAACAGCGGTTTTTGTATAGGTTTGTATTGCGTTTGAATCGTTATTTGTTTTTTGTGAAACGATATTTCCGCTGTCATCAACAATTTTTAAAGTTTTATTTGAGCCAATTTGGCAATAAATGGTATAATCTCCGTCATAAGAAGGCTCAAATATAAGAGGTGAGTCGCTTTTAATCCCTGTAACATAACCGCTGAATTTAATTTTATCAATAGTCGCACCTGATGCTGTATAAGTGAGAGTATTTTTTGAGAATAATCCTTCCATAAGTTCAGAGCAGGCAATTTTATTTTCCGCTGCTTTCCAAGTGGTTGTTACATAGTCTGAATTGACAGTTTCTTTTGAGGGAGTGACTGTTCCAGGAGGAAAAGCGTTTACAGTAAGGTCGTTGATATAGTATTCAATATTATTATATCCTTCTCCAAGATAATCTCCTGTAGCGTCGGATGCGTCTTCTGGGTCAAGTCCTCTCACGGTTTCCCATTCGTCAGGCATACCATCATTATCACTGTCGACAATTTCTTTTTTAAGAATAGCTGATGGATAATATTGACTGTAATCTACAAAATTAATGTTATTTTTCTGAATTTCGGCTTTTTGTGTGTCATTGGCCTGTGAGAGCGGTCTTGCTCCTGTAATTGAACCTGTTCCATTAATCGCGTCGCTCATAACTTCAAGGTCAATTTTGGGTTTGCAGTTTTCGCTTATTCCCGCGCCAGCATATTTTGTAACTTTATCAAACGCTATGTCTGCTGTATCCATATTTTTAGCAACAGAAACATCAATGCCATTTGTCATTAAAGGCATATAGCTGTCAGTTCTGTAATATGCCTCGTCATATCCATAAGTGTCTGTAACGTTCCCATAATTAACAGCTTTCCAGTTATCTGTTTCACTGTTTCTAATACTTCCATCTTTATTAATCATTTTGTTTCCTGTGAGATAGAATTTGTATTTTTCAACATTGGAACCGCTTGAGAAATTAATGTAATTGTAGCCTCCTGATGTTGAAGAACCCGCTTTAAAATAATTTCCGGCATAGTTGAGGTGTCCCAAAGTACCATAAGCTGTCTGATATCCCCAGTCATAAACAACGTTGTTTATAAAATCCATTACGCTTGTACCTTCAACTTTTCCTCTGAAATTTCTTGAAATGTTGTGGGCAATCATATTATGGTGCCAAGAATTTTCACCTTTTCCAAACATTATACCAAAACCGTGAATGCCTTTTGAATGATAAGAAAATGAATTTGCTGGTCCAATTAAACTCCATTGAACAGTTTGATTTGTATTATTTGAATAAAGTCCCCATTGCTCATCGTTTGCCCAGCCGATTGAGCAGTGGTCAACTATGGAATTTGAGCCCTTTGCTCCTCCGAAGGCGTCATAATCCGCATTTGTTCCTCTTTCACCGGGACGAGAACTTATAAAGCGCAGAATGATGTTGTCACCGCCAAGACCAATTTTATAATTTTTAAGAGTGATGCCTTTTCCACCCGGGGCTGTTTGGCCAGCGACTGTGATATTGTCTTTTACAACTACATCACTTTTAAGTTCTATTGTTCCGGAAACATCAAAAACTACTATTCTGTTAGAGCCGCTTACAGCGTCACGGAACGAGCCTGTACCGCTGTCATTAAGGTTTGTAACGTGGTAGACCTTTCCTCCGCGGCCTCCTGTGGCAAATTTTCCTCCTCCTTCAGCACCGGGAAATGCCGGAAGATAGTTTGAAGCGTCTGCAAGTACATTCATACAAGGAATTGAACTGAAAGCCATAAATGAAGCTATAACTGCAGCGACGGCTTTTTTCAAGCCTTTTTTTAAATTGAATTTCATAAAATGCCCTCCTTGAGAAAATATATTTTTGCATTATTTAAACAGAAAATGATTTCTGTTTAAATAATATTTTTATTTGTTTTTTTCTTGTGCGGTTAAAATAATTTTTATTTTGAATTAATTATTGTTTTTATAAATTATACTTATACTTACATCATAAATCAATAGATTTTTTTCACGTTTTATTAATTTTTATATAAAAAATTTTAAGCTTTTTTTGTTTATTTTTTATAATATAAAATAAAATAAAAAAGATAAATCAGAATTTATGTCAAATATCTACAATTTAAATGATATGACTTTTGATATTATTTTTTTTATTAAATAATTTTTGAGGACAAATTAACAAAAAATAAAGTTGTATGTTTTTAAAAATAATAATAAAAAATATAAAATAAAGTAGATTATAGTGTTTGATAATAATTTTTTAAGATTAGTATAAGACTATTAAAAACAATATAAAAAACAGCTAATAAATTTTTATTTAAAAAAGAGGTGAAATTAAATATATCTTTAGCAAATTATACTAATAATTTTTTTATAATAAGATAAATTTTTAGTTGTTTTTCAAAATTATGATGACAACTTTAATGAAAGATAGTTTAAGATAGTTTTCAGATACGCTCTAAATTGAAAAAATAAAAGGCCGGCAAAACCGACCTTTTAATATTTTTATGAAATAACAATATGAATAGTTTTTGACTTGTTAATTATAGAGGGTCATCAATTAAAGCTTCTGTTCTGGTTGGAGGAGGCGGCGCCGTCTGAACTGGAGGTTCAGGAGCGGGAGGCGGAGTTTGAATATTTGCGTCAGAATTATCACTTGGTGTGACAACTCCTCCACCGTCTATGACTCCAGGATTACTGCTGCCAGATGGGGAGCTTGGAGTGTTTGTGTTGTTTGATGAACCGCTTGGAGGCGGTGCTGCTGTATTTCCTTTATTTTCGCTTCCACTGTTTGGAGGCGGTGCTGGAGTATTTTCATTTTCGTCATTATTCCCATTTTCAGCTTCGGGTTCATCTTCTGATGAATCTTCTCCCTCATTTTCTGAATATTCGGAAGAATGTATTGTACAGCTTCCTCCGGAGTGAATTTCGTATTTGCTGTCTTCTATATATTCAGAGCCCTCATAAGGTTCGGGACGCTGTATTCCAACTTGAGTGTATACACTTGGACAATATGGTCCGGCGGACATTCCTGAATCACTGCAAAATTTTGCTGATTTATGAACATCACAGTATTCGGTGGGTTCTGTTCCCGCTACAAAATTTTCAGAACGCACTCTGCTTCCTCTAGGGTCGCTGTCACAAAGCCCTGAAACGGCAAGTTTTCCGGATTCACTGCAAATTGAGGCTGTAGCTAAACCAGAAGCCGGCTTCTGGAAGTCTTTTACAGGCAGGCCTTCGTGTATTTTTTCCATAATATGCTGCCAGACTTTTAGATGGACGGATTGGTCTTTAAGAGCTTCCATATTTTTTATTTTATCGTCATATCTATCATAGCCAAGCCATATTCCGGCAGCGTAGTAAGGTGTGTATCCCACAAAGGTTAAGTCTTTTGTGTTTTGAGTTGTTCCTGTTTTTCCGGCGATTGGCATATTGGAATTTTTAAATTTCGCTTTTGTTCCTGTTCCTGATGAAATAACGTCTTTCATCATATCCGTAACGCAGTAAGCAGTGGATTCTTTGATAATTTGTGTTGGTTCTGTCTGTTTTTCAAGCAGAAGATTTCCGTTATGGTCATAAACCTTTGTGTAGAATGATGGTTTATAATACTTTCCTCCGTTGGCAATCATACCATAAGCGGCTGTTGTTTCGAGCTGAGTTACTCCTTTTGTTAGTCCGCCAAGTGCTGTTGAGGCGTGATTGTCATTTTCAAGGGTGGTAAATCCCATTTTAAGAAGATAATCGTAGCTTTTGTCAATTCCCGCTTGATTCATAGCTTTAACAGCGACGATATTCATAGAATCTCTTATGCCATCACGGACTGTGGAAAGTCCTTTGTAATTTTTATACCAGTTTTTTGGGGTGTAGCCGTTTAAATCAAGTGGAACATCGTCAAAAACGGTGGCAGGGGTTAATATTCCCATATCTATTCCTGGTGTAAAAGCGGCTAGAACTTTGAAAACAGAACCTGGCTGCCTTGCGGAATCAGTTGCTCTGTTAAGCCCTCTGTTTACAAGTTTTTCTCCTCTTCCTCCTCCTATGGCTTTTACTTCACCTGTTGAGTAGTCGAGAATTACCATTGCTGATTGAGGCTGAACCGCGTAATTTGTTTTTTCGGCAACAATTTCCTCGCCCGATGAAAGACTTTTTTCAATTTCAGCTTTTTTACTGCTCACAAAAGAATCAGCGTCAGATTTGTTTTTAACAATCTGTTTAAATTCGTTGTGTTCCTGCTGACCTGTGTTTTTATTGCCTATTGACACAATATATGAAACGTCTATTTTATATTCCATATTAGGAAAAAGTTCATCGCTTAAATATGTTTCATCTACAACTTTCTGAATATTTTGGTCGAGAGTTGAGTGAATTTTTAACCCGCCGTTATAAAGAAGATTATTTGCTTGTGCCACACTCATATTCTGTTGTTCCTGCAAATCTTTTGAAACCTGTTCAAAAAGTCCGTCGACAAAATAACTGTGAACGCTAGCTCCCGTATCTTCTACGGTTTTGTCATATTCGCTTATTCTCGCGTATACGTCGTCGTTATATGCTTCATTATATTCGCTTTGAGTTATATATCCCTGTTCAAGCATATTTTCAAGAATACGTATTTGTCTGGCTCTATTATTATCAGGGTTAATACGAGGAGAATAACGAGTGGGACTGTTGGTTATCCCAGCCAAAACAGCACATTCAGAAAGAGTAAGTTCTCCGGCGTCTTTGCCGAAATATCCTAAGGAAGCTGCCTGAACACCATTGTAGCCGTGATTTAAATATATTGTGTTAAGGTAAAGTTCTAAAATATAATCTTTGGCGGCTTTTTTGCTTCCAAGCTGAGCCTCAAGCTCGTCCTCATATTTTGTCGCAAGGTACATTTCTTGAATTTTAGTTTCTATATTGTTCCTTGTTACTTGTGTGATATTATTTTTAATAAGCTGCTGTGTTATTGTGCTTGCTCCCTGAAGGTTGCCTTTTATTACGGTTTCATAGCCGGCTCTTAAAATTCCTTTATAATCGATTCCTCCATGGCTGTAAAATCTTTCGTCTTCAATGGCAATAATGGCTTTTTGCATATTTTTGGGGATTTTATCCAAAGTAATATATTCTCTGTTTTCCTCACCGTGGAATTTATCAATTTCATTTCCCGCTGAATCATAGATTACAGAGGTATATACGTTTGGTTCAATAGCTATAAGCTCAAGCTTTGGCGCTTTGTCGATAATTCCCATAACAGCGCCTATAATGGCTCCAGTTACAGCAAAACAAATGATAAAAAATATGATAAAGAAAATTTTGAGAAACGTTTTAAATTTACTTTTCTTTTTCTTTTTATTTTTATCATTATCAGAAAAATCATCCTCTTCATCATATTCGTAACGTGGAATTGTATATTCCTCATTTTTTCCCATTCCCCTTGAACGATTGCTGTTAAGGCGGTGACTTGAATTTCCTCTTTTTAATGAGTCTTGTTCTTTTTGATTTCCGAAATTAGAGGAATTTAGAGAGCCCTGTTTTTTTACATTATTCATAATTCTGTCGTAGGCTGTTCTATCTTCGTGTCTTCCGTTTCTATAATATCTGCCAGCACTGTAATTTTCTTTTGAGGTTCTGGCTTTATGTAATGAGGAAGATTCCGAGTTTAAGTTTTTTCTCTGACGAGGATAATTTCGATTACTATCATTATTTGATGAATTCATCATTCTTACCTCCCTATTATTATAATTATAACAGAATACAGATGACTTTCAAAGAAAAATTTTAAACAATTTAAAAAATATGACAATCTTTGTTTTTAGGATTGACTATAAAATAATCAAAATGGGCATAAAATAGTAATAAGTCATTTGTAAAAGCCGGTGCTGTTAATGAGAAAAAAGAAAATAAAAGGCAAAATAAAAAAATGTTTAATATTTTTTTTAGTAATATTTATTATAGGTTGTGTTTTGATTTTTATACAATATAAAAACAATGTGCTTCCGGCGGTACTTGAAATAAGTGAAAAATATGCCGTTAATACAGTAAATGAAAAAATAAATGATTCTGTTGAAAAAGTGATTTCGGAAATGGATTTAACATCGAAAGATTTTTTTGAGAAAAATTTTGACGATGAGCAGAAAATTAATTATTTTTCTGTGGACACAATATTGATAAATAAAGTTTGCTCTAAAACGGCGGCGGAAATAAGCAGAGAAATAAAAAATTCTGAAAATGAGAAAATTACTCTGCCTATAGGTATATTTTCGGGAATAGACCTTATTTCAAATGTTGGACCTAAATTTACGATTTCAATTATTCAAACAGGAAATACTGTCGTTGATTATGAAACAGCTTTTGAAAGTCAGGGAATAAATCAGATTAATTTTAAAATTTGGCTTGTGACTTCCAGCGAAATAAGTATAATAAGCCCTATGCACTCTAAAAAAGTTTCTGTTAAGAGAAAGCTTATGCTTGTTAATACTGTATTTAACGGTACTGTTCCTCAGACATATTTGAATTTACAAGATAAAATTGATAATTAGGGAAACACCGTACAAAGAGGAAATAAAAATAATTTTGCAGTACTTCCTTAGGAAACACTGTACAAAGGATAATGAAAAGGTATTTCTTTAGATTTTTATAAAAAAACATTTACAAAGTTTTATTTCTAATATATAATAAGAGTTATTGACCAATCTTTGTTGAAATAATATACTTTGATTATCAAAAGATTTGATTATCAAAATTAACGGAGGATGAAATTATGAAAGAAAATTTGTCTGCTGTTAATGAACTTTTTTCTGAAGTTTTTAATGATATATTAAATATTGAGGAAAAAGTCCTTAAAAACGGTATATTTAAAGATATTTCCGTTACCGAGGCACATACTATTGAAGCCATAGGAATGTATGAACCAAAAAATATGTCGGACGTTGCCAGACGTTTGGGAATTACTGTAGGAACGCTTACCGTGGCTATAAATAATCTTGTTAAAAAAAATTATGTAAAACGTGAGAGATGTGAGAAGGACAGACGAGTTGTTAATATTTCTCTTACAAAAAAAGGCAGGGTTTTTTACAGATTCCACGAGAAAGTTCACTCTGATATGATTAAGGAAATTATTATCGGTCTTAGTGAACAAGAGGTTAATGTACTTAATTCGGCTTTGGCTAATTTAAGTAAATATCTTATTGAAAAATATAATAATCTTAAACGGGGAGAGGCTTATGTATGATTCTAAAATAGTTGCTTTCGCGAAATATGTTCCGGAAAATATTGTTACAAATGATGATTTGAGTAAAATTGTGGAAACTTCCGATGACTGGATTTTTTCAAGAACGGGAATTAGGGAAAGAAGAATCTCTCTTTCGGAAAATACTTCTGAATTGTGTGCCGGCGCTGGTGAAAATGCCCTTTTAAAAGCTGGGATTTCTCCTGAGGATATTGAGCTTATTGTTCTTGCTACTATGTCGCCGGATTATTCCTCTCCTTCGACTGCCTGTATTGTACAAAAGCTTATAGGCGCTAAAAACGCTGTGGCGTTTGATATAAGTGCCGCTTGCTCTGGATTTGTGTTTGCTCTTTCGGTAGCTGATAAATTTATTAAAACAGGTTTGTTTAAAAACGCTCTTGTTATAGGAGGAGAAACTACGTCTAAAATTTTGGATTGGAACGACAGGGCAACCTGCGTTTTGTTTGGTGACGGCGCAGGGGCTTGTGTGATTGAGAGAGGAAATGCAGGCGGAGTTATTTCTGAAGATTTGCACAGTGATGGAGAAAAATATGATTCTCTTACTTCTTCGTTTATTCCGCTTAATAATGTTTTTTCCGAAAATACAAAGGACTGCTGTAAATGGCTTAGAATGGACGGACGGGAAATTTTTAATTTCGCAACAAGAAAAGTTCCGGCAAGCATTAATTCTGTTCTTGAAAAAGCCAAGCTTTCACTTGATGATATTAAATATATTGTTCCTCATCAGGCTAATAGCAGAATTGTGGAGATTATAGCGAGAAAATTAAAATTGCCTATGGATAGATTTTTTATGAATATGGACAAATATGGAAATACTTCTGCCGCGAGCATTCCTATCGCTTTGAGTGAAATGGCAGAACAAGGATTAATTGGCGAGAAAGATAAAGTTATTATTACAGGCTTTGGCGGAGGACTGACTTGGGGTTCCGCTATAATACAAATTTAGGAGGATATTTTAATGATTTTTGACAAAATTAAAGAAATTATTGCCGAACAGCTTGGAAAAGATGTTGATGAAATTACTATGGATACTTCTTTTAAAAAAGACCTTGAAGCGGATTCTCTTGATTTATTTCAAATTATTAATGATATTGAGGATGAGTTTGATGTAAAAATTGAGGACGCGGAGGAAATCTCAACTGTTGCTGACGCAGTGAAGTTTGTTGAGGAACAAACAAAATAGTGTTATAGGCAATACCTCTTTTTCAGGAATTTATTTTTATTTATTATTAATCGGAACGTTTTTAATATTCTTTTGAAACGTTCTGATTACATACTTGAATGAGGCGGTTAATTTTATATTTTTGCCGTCATTTTAAAAAACAAATAAATTGAATACGGGTGATAAAATGAAATCAGATTTATGTAGTTTATTAGGTATTAAATATCCAATTTTTCAGGGCGCTATGGCGTGGATTGCCGACGCTAGTCTGGCAAGCGCTGTTTCAAACGCCGGCGGACTTGGAATTATAGCGGCGGGAAACGCTCCGGCGGACGTTGTGAAAAAAGAAATAAGAAAAACTAAAGAACTTACTGATAAGCCTTTTGGCGTCAATATTATGCTTTTGTCCCCATTTGTGGACGAGATTGTTGACCTTGTGTGCGAGGAGGGCGTTAAGGTAATTACTACAGGAGCGGGAAACCCTGGAAAATACCTTGAAAAGTTTAAAGAGAACAATATTAAATTTATTCCTGTTGTTCCAAGTGTGGCGCTTGCTAAACGTATGGAGAAAAGCGGCGCTGACGCTATTATAGCCGAAGGTATGGAATCGGGAGGACACGTTGGCAAATTGACAACTATGGCTCTTTTGCCGCAGGTAGTGGACGCTGTGGATATTCCTGTTATAGGAGCGGGTGGCATTGCTGATTCGAGAGGTATAGCGGCGGCGTTTATGCTTGGCGCTAAAGCGGTTCAAATTGGAACAAGATTTCTTGTGGCTAAGGAATGTACTGTTCACGAAAATTATAAAAATGTTATTCTTAAAGCAAAAGATATTGATACTACAGTTACAGGACAATTTACGGGACATCCTGTTCGCGTAATTAGAAACAGACTTGCCAGAGAACTTGAGAAAATTGAGAAAAATCTTGTTGATGAGAAAGCGGCTAATGAAAGATTTGAAGAACTTGGAAAGGGAGCTCTCCAGCGTTCTGTAGTTCAAGGTGATGTGGATTTTGGTTCGGTTATGTCGGGACAGATTGCTGGTATGGTAAATAAAGAACAGACCTGCAAGGAAATTATCGATGAACTTGTGGGTGGTTTTGACGCTGTTATAAAAAGCGTACTTTAAGACAATCAATAATTGTAGAATGGGTGGATTTTTATGAAAACAGCTTTAATTTTTGGCGGTCAGGGAGCTCAGTATGCCGGAATGGGCAAAGAACTTTTTGACAATTTTGATGTTTGTAAAAATATTTTTGACAGAGCTGACAACGTACTGGGGTTTAAAATTTCAGAACTTTGTTTTGGAGAAAATGACGACCTTAATAAAACGGAATTTACTCAGCCGGCTATACTGACTTTAAGTACAGCGATATTTGAACTTATAAAACAAAAAGGATTGAAAGGTGACTATGCGGCGGGACTTAGCCTTGGAGAATATTCCGCTTTGGTAGCGAGCGGGGCTTTTGATTTTGATGAAACCGTGGCTCTTGTTAGAAAAAGAGGAAAGTTTATGACAGATGCCGTTCCTGAGGGGGTCGGGGCTATGAGCGCTGTTTTAAATCTTGACGCTGAAAAAATTCAGGAAGCTTGTGATGAAGCTTCTTCTGTTGGAAAAGTTATGATTGCTAATTATAACGCGCCTGGTCAGATTGTTATCGCTGGGGAAACCGCCGCTGTTGCCAGGACAGAGGAAATTGTGCTTGAAAAAGGAGCCAAAAGGGCGGTCCGTCTTAATGTCAGTGGTCCTTTTCATACCTCGCTTCTTAAACCCGCTTCCGATAAGCTTAATGTGGAACTGCGGAAGGTGACTATAAATGAAATGAGCTTTCCTGTTATAACAAATCTTACCGGAGATATTGTTTTAAAAGAAAATGTAATTGATACTCTTACAAAACAGGTTATGAATCCTGTAAAATGGGAACAAACTGTTCGCCGATTTATTGAACTTGGAGTTGATACGTTTGTTGAACTTGGACCGGGAAGGACTTTGTCTTCATTTGTGAAAAAGGTAAGTAAAGAAGTTGCCGTATATAATGTTGAGGATTTGAAATCGTTAGAAAAAACTTGTAAAGGACTTGGTTTGGAATGTTAAAAGAAAAAACTGTTATTGTTACAGGCGGAGCAAAAGGTATAGGCAGAGCTATGGCTTTGAAATTTGCTGAAAACGGCGCTAATATTGTATTAAATTATAGAAGTTCAATTCCTGATGATTTGATTTCAGAAATTGAGGATAAAGGTGTGAAATGTGTTGCCTATCAGGCTGATGTAAGTAATTTTGAGCAGGCTTTGAGTCTTGTTGAAACAGCTGTTTCGAATTTTAAAACGATTGATGTTCTTGTGAATAACGCTGGAATTACAAAAGATACATTACTTATGCGTATGAATGAAAACGATTTTGACTCGGTTTTGGAAGTAAATCTTAAAAGTGTGTTCAATATGGTTAAACATACAAGTAAAGTTATGCTTAAACAAAAAAGCGGTTCAATTATTAATATGTCCAGTGTTGTTGGAGTTGCCGGAAATATAGGTCAGGCTAATTATGCCGCGAGTAAAGCGGGAATTATTGGTTTTACTAAAACTGCTGCCAGAGAACTTGCCTCAAGAGGAATCACTTGCAACGCGATTGCGCCTGGCTTTATTCAGACGGCTATGACAGATGTTCTTTCAGATAAAGTAAAGGAATCTGTTTTGGATGGGATTCCTTTAAAACGTTTTGGAAAACCAGAGGAAGTTGCCGAACTTGCCGTTTTTTTGGCAAAAAATAAATATATTACAGGTCAGGTTATAAATATTGACGGCGGTATGGTTATGTAATGGAATTGTTGTAGATATTCAATGAACGCGGAGTACGAATATTATTGACAAATTTGGAGGTTTTTACTATGGAAAGACGAGTTGTTGTTACTGGTATGGGCGCTGTTTCACCTGTTGGAAATAATATTTCTGAGTTTTGGGAAAGTATAAAAAACGGAAAATGCGGAATAGATTTTATTTCAAACTTTGACAACGAGGGTATGAAAGTAAAAGTCGCCGGAGAAGTGAAAAATTTCGACCCGACTTTAACTATTGATAAAAAAGAAACTAAGAGAATGGACAGATATAGTCAATATGCTGTTGCCGCTGCCTGTGAAGCAATTGAAATGAGCAAAATAGACCTTGATAAAGTTGACAAGCACAGATTTGGCGTTATGGTAGGTTCGGGCATCGGCGGACTTGGAACTATTGAAGAACAGGTTATAAAAATGAATGAAAAAGGTCCTTCTAAGGTTGCGCCTTTGTTTATTCCTATGGCTATCATTAATATGGCGGCAGGTCACGTTGCTATAAAATTTGGTGCCAGGGGAACTTGTACCTCGACTGTTACCGCTTGCGCCACAAGCACAAACTGTATAGGAGAAGCTTTTAGGAATATTAAACACGGATACTCAGATATTATTATTGCTGGAGGCGCTGAGGCTTCTGTTACAAAAATAGGTATAGCTGGATTTGCTTCTCTTAAAGCCCTTTCTACAAGTGAAGACCCTAAAAGAGCGTCAATTCCTTTTGACGCTGAAAGAAATGGTTTTGTTATGGGCGAGGGAGCGGGTATTTTGCTTCTTGAGGAACTTGAGCACGCTTTAAATAGGGGAGCTGACATTTACGCTGAAATTGTGGGTTATGGTTCTACCTGTGACGCTAATCATATGACAGCGCCTCTTCACGATGGCGAGGGAGCAAGGCTTGCTATGAAAGCAGCGATGGACGAGGGCGGAATTGATAAAAACGATATTACTTATATTAACGCTCATGGTACGAGTACAGGCGCGAATGACAGCGCTGAAACATTTGCTATAAAAGATTTGTTTGGAGAACAGGCATATAATATTCCTGTCAGTTCAACAAAGTCAATGACAGGTCATCTTCTTGGCGCTACTGGCGCTATAGAGGCAATCGCTTCCATTAAGGCTCTTATAAATAACTTTGTGCCTCCTACGGTTGGATATAAGGTTCCTGACCCGGAACTTGACTTAAATTATGTTCCTAATAAAGGCATTGAAAAGGAAATGAAATGTGCTTTATCAAATACATTAGGATTTGGCGGTCATAACGCTGTTCTTTGTATTAAAAAGTGGGAGGGTAAATAGAAAATGGATTATAATAACGTTAAAGAACTTATAGGAATAATAAATAATTCCGCTTTGACCGAATTTGAATACAAACAAGGGGATTTTTATGTTAGAATGAGCAAAAATGCCCAATTTGTAAGCGGAAATTCTATTTCGGAGCAGACGGCTGCTTTTAAATCTAATAAAAACAGTGACCCTGTTATTATTCCAGAGGAAATTTCGGAGCCTATTACAATTATTCCTCAAGAAAAAGTTGAGGTTAAAAGTGGAAATTTTGTGAAATCTCCCATTGTAGGAACATTTTATCAGAGCGGAAGCCCTGAAAGACCGCCTTTTGTTAAAATTGGCGATAAAGTTAAAGAGGGAGATTTACTTTGTATTATTGAGGCTATGAAAATAATGAATGAAATTAAAAGCCCTTATTCCGGTGAAATTGCTGAAATATTGGTCTCAAATGAGGATATGGTGGAATATGACCAGCCTTTGTTTAGAATTGTGTGATAATATTATTTTCTATCCTCTATTTATTCTGGAATTGCTGTAATGCGTATCTGAAAACTAGTTTTATAATTTTTTGCGCGTATTTTAGTGCTCAGACGCACTCTAAGGTTTTGACAGCTTATTTTATTATTGATTTTGGTTAAAATTTGAATTATAATAGTATTTAGAAAACGCTGATTATGTAGATTTTCAAGTTTGTTGAGTAAAAAGCGAAACAATAAAATAGTAAATGAGTAAATTTTAACTGACTGAGGAAGTCCCCTGCTTCTTAAGCGGGGGATAATTACTATTATATTGTTTTGAATAAAAATTTTAAATCAGTGTTTCCCTAAATTAATTGTTACTATGCCGTTTTTGTTTGCTGTTAAGGAAATATATAATAATTTAAGGAAACGTATACGTATTATTGATGTTGTTTCCCTAAAAACAAAATGATTTTGTGAAGTATTTCCCAAAGCGTTTTACGAAAGGAAATTTGTGTTATGATGGATATTAATAGCATTATGTCTGTAATTCCCCACAGACCGCCTTTTTTACTTATTGACAGAGTTTTGGAGCTTGAAGATGGAAAGAGAATTACCGCTATAAAAAATGTTACAATGAACGAACCGTTTTTTGTGGGACATTTTCCCAAACAGCCTGTTATGCCAGGAGTTTTAATTGTTGAGGCTATGGCGCAGGCAGGAGCGGTTATTTTGCTTTCCCTTGAACAATTTAAAGGGAAAATCGCTTATTTTGGCGCTATTAACAACGCCAAATTTAGAGGTATGGTTATGCCGGGAGATACTTTAAAAATAGAAGTTGAAATTACAAAAATACGTAAATCTGCTGGTATAGGTATGGGTATTGCGTATGTTGATGATAAAAAGGTTGCCGAGGGCGAACTTACTTTTATGATTGGATAATTTTAATTGAGGTGATTTACCTATGTTTAATAAAATTTTAATCGCCAACAGAGGAGAAATTGCTGTTAGGATAATTCGTGCTTGCCGTGAACTTGGAATTTCTACTGTAGCTGTTTTTTCGGAGGCGGATAGAGACGCTTTGCATACTCAGCTTGCGGATGAGGCTATTTGCATAGGTCCGCCGAAAAGTTCCGGCAGTTATCTTAATATGGCTAATATTATCAGTGCCGCTTGCCTTACCAATGCTCAGGCAATTCACCCCGGGTTTGGATTTCTTTCTGAAAACAGTGTATTTGCTTCTATGTGTGAGGAGTGTAATATAAAATTTATAGGACCTGACGCTAAAACAATAGACCTTATGGGAAATAAATCTAACGCCAGAAAACTTATGATAGAGGCAGGAGTTCCTGTTACACCTGGGAGTGATGGGATTATTGAAACCGCTGCCGCCGCTAAAAAGCTTGCGGAAAAATTTGGTTATCCTGTTATGATTAAAGCTTCTTCGGGCGGCGGCGGAAAAGGAATAAGAATTGTAAGAAAACCGGAAGAATTGGAGGAAAGCTTTAATTCCGCTAAAAGTGAGGCTAAAGCTAATTTCGGCGACGATAGCATTTATATGGAAAAGCTTATTGAAAATGCTAGACATATTGAGGTGCAGATTCTTGCTGACGAATATGGAAATGTTGTCCATTTGGGTGAGCGTGACTGTTCTTTACAAAGAAGAAATCAAAAAATTCTTGAGGAATCTCCTTCTGTCGCTATTGATGAATATAGAAGGAAAGGGCTTGGCGAAGCGGCTGTTAGAGCCGCTAAAGCCGCTAATTATAAAAACGCTGGAACAATTGAGTTTCTTTACTCAAAAGACGGTAATTACTACTTTATGGAAATGAATACTCGTATTCAGGTAGAACATCCTATTACCGAAATGGTTACAGATATTGACCTTATTAAAGAACAGATTAAAATATCAGCAGGGATTCCCCTCTCTTTTGAACAGAAGGATATTAGGATTTCTGGACATTCTATTGAGTGCAGAATTAATGCTGAAGATCCTGATAACAATTTCGCACCCTCTCCCGGAAAAATAAGTTATCTTCTTATGCCTGGAGGCGGAAACGGACTTCGTGTTGACAGCGCCGTTTATGCTGGCTATACAATTCCTCCGTATTATGATTCTATGATTGCCAAAGTAATAACAAAAGGCAAAACAAGAGATGAGGCGATTGTTAAAATGAAAAGGGCTTTGGGTGAATTTGTTATTGAAGGAATTAAAACAAATATTGATTTTCATCTTGATTTACTTGATAATGAGATGTATAGAAAAGGCGAATTTGATACGTCTTTTATATCCTCTCTGCTGGAAAATAGTTGACTTATTTAAAATTATTTTTTGTTTTAGACAATTAGGTCGTATAGTGAAAGAACTTAAAAAGAAGTAAAAAAATTTATTTTACTCAAAAGTCCGCGAAGTGCTTCACAATTCGCTTACCGACTTTTGCCGCGGGCGGACGTAAAATATTTTTTTACTGTTATTCAAGTTCTTTCACTATATCTGAAAACTATTATAACGTAAGTTCGATAAAAAGCAGCGAAACGTAGTTTCGTATAAAAGTTTGTGGAGTTTGAGGTGAAACCTCAAGGTTTTTAATGTTTCAAGTTCACTTTTTTATTCTATAGATAGGGGGAGGATTTGGTGAATTTATTTAAAAAGAAAAAATATGTTTCTGTTAATGTTGAATCGGCAAACACTGAAGATAAAAATGTTTTTGCTACTGTTTCCCAGCCTTCTGTTCCTGATGGAATGTGGGTTAAATGTCAGAACTGTGGAAAAATTATTTATAAAAAAGAAGTTGGAGAATTTAGGACTTGTCCGGAGTGCGGAGGTTATTTTAGGCTGAAAGCACATACGAGAGTTGAATTTGTTGCCGATGAAGAAACATTTGTTGAGTTTAATGCCGATATGACCGCTAAAAATCCTCTTAATTATCCCGACTATGAAACAAAAATTGAAAAAATGCGTCAAAAAACGGATATTAGTGACGCTGTCGTTACGGGAAAGTGTAGAATAGGAGGAATTGAAACGGTTTTATGCGTTATGGATTCCGGTTTTATTATGGGAAGTATGGGCTCGGTTGTTGGAGAAAAAATTACAAGAGCTTTTGAGTATGCTACGGAAAATAAACTGCCTGTTATTATTTTTACTGCTTCGGGCGGGGCGAGAATGCAGGAAGGTATTATTTCTCTTATGCAGATGGCAAAAGTAAGCGCGGCTGCCGCAAGACATTCTGAAAAAGGACTTTTGTATATAACGGTGCTTACAGACCCAACAACCGGAGGCGTTACAGCAAGTTTTGCTATGCTTGGAGATATCATTTTATCTGAGCCTAAAGCCCTTATAGGCTTTGCGGGCAGGAGAGTTATTGAACAAACTATAAAACAGAAACTTCCTGATGAATTTCAAACCGCGGAGTTTCTTCTTGAACATGGTTTTGTGGATAAAATTGTCAACAGAGAAGATATGAAAGATGTTCTTATAAAAATTTTGAATATTCATTGCGGGAAAGGGAGTGAATGCTAATGAGCGCTCTTGACATTGTTAAAATTGCCAGAAAAATCTCAAGGCCTTCCGCACTTGAATATATAAATTATATTT
>CAOJPS010000020.1 GCA_948441255.1 uncultured Eubacteriaceae bacterium
TCTTTCCCTACACGACGCTCTTCCGATCTGAAGGCCTCCCCATATAACAAATGTCCAATTAGCGCCGTGCCAAAGACCGCTAAGAAGAAATGTAAGCATAATATTAAAATATTTTCTTATCAAAGAACATCTGCTTCCGCCAAGAGGTATATACACATAATCTCTCAGCCAGCTTGAAAGAGAAATATGCCAGTTTCTCCAAAAATCTCTTATACTCTTAGAAAAATAGGGTCTATCAAAATTTTTCATTAAATCTATTCCAAATGTTTTAGCACAGCCAATTGCTATATCCGAATAACCGCTGAAATCACAATAAATCTGAAACGTAAAAAATAACGTTGCCAAAATATAAGCAATTCCGTCAAAATCATAAGGCGAATTATAAACACTGTTTACAAGCACAGCGACTCTGTCAGCAATAACTACTTTTTTAAAATATCCCATAATCATAAATTTAACACCCAGTGAAATATTTTCAGTATTAAATTTATGATTTACAAAAAGCTGTTTAAAAAGATTTTCCGCTCTTTCAATAGGGCCAGCGACAAGTTGAGGAAAAAACATAAGATAAAGCATAAATTTAAAGAAATTCAATTCTGGCTTAATTTTCTTTTTATATACGTCAATTGTATACCCTGCCGCTTGAAATGTAAAAAACGATATTCCCATAGGAAGAACAATGTCAAAATCCCCAATAGGATATTCCATACCAAAGTATTCATAAATGTCCATAAAACTATGATTTATAAATATTGCATACTTAAATATAAAAAGCAAGCCAAAGTTTATAATCAAACTTAATGTCAAAAAAATTTTTTTATATTTGTTTGTATCCGAAACGTTTATACAACCCGCAAAAAAATAATTGGCAAATGCAGAAAACAGAATCAAAATAATAAATTCGGGACGCCACCACATATAAAAGATACAACTTGCGAAAAGTAATAGTATCCATTTTATTTTAAGAGGAAAAATATAATATAAAATAAAAGTTACTGCGAAAAAAATTAAAAAAGTAACCGAGTTAAAAAGCATAACTAATCCTACCCTTTATAAATAAAATTAAATAGCACTTCTTTTATATTATAACATCAAATATTGCCAATTACAAATTAATATTTATTATCTTTCTTGATTTTCTTCGCAGATATAGTGAAAGAACTTAAAAAGAAGTAAAAAAATTTATTTTACTCAAAAGTCTGCGAAGTGCTTCACAATTCGCTTACCAACTTTTGCCGCAGGCGGACGTAAAATATTTTTTTACCGTTATTCAAGTTCTTTCACTATATCTAAAATATTTCCTCCAATTCCTTTTTTTTGAATATACTCTATAATTTCCCACTCAAAAATTTTTCTTTTAAATTTACCGTCAATATAAACATAAAAAACACAATAATACTCAAAATAAATTTTTTTCAATATTTTTTTAATCTCAAAATTTTCATTAACGCAAAAGCTCTTCAAAACAATCATATTTTTTAAAATATTTTTCTTTTTTATAATATGCTTATAAAAATTAAATGTCATTCCAAAATAAGTTTTATTCCTTTCTTTAAACAAATAAACGCCTATACACAATAAACTTAAATTATATGGAAATAAAACCAACTGAACAATGCCAAATAATATAAATAAAATACTAAAAGCATAACTTATTCTGATAACTATTTTATTAGATACAATTATCGGAAAAAATTTATTTAATAAAAGCAGCAAAATTCTTCCTCCGTCAAGAGGATAAATAGGCAGTAAATTAAAAAAAGCAATCATAAAATTAACATTTTTAGCAAAAACAAACATATCACTATCTAAAAGAAAAAAAACTACACCAAAAATAATATTAATAAGAGGTCCTGCAAAAAATACAATAAGCCTTTTCCAGAAAGATACACTGTCAATATTTTTCATAATAGCCGTTTCCCCAATAGGGGTTATAATAACTTTTTTTATTTCAATAGAAAAAAATCTTCCAGCCAAAATATGCCCTGCTTCATGTAAAGAAACAAAAATAAAAATGATTAAAAATTGTTGAAAAAATCCCAGAACAAACATAATAAAAGCAAATAACAAAAAAGAATATTTTATTTTTATTTTTCTCAAATTAAACCCCTCTCTGCCGGTTATTGACGATTATAATAAAAATCTTCCTCATTATTCATTTGTTCAACAATATTTTCATCAATTCTAAAATCAGAATTTGTATATTCACTTTCTTGTAAATCCTCAACCTCTTCCCCATCAGCAAAAACATTTTCAATTCTATTTATAATATCACCAATATTTTCATAAGATATATTTTCCGATAAAGCTGTCTTAATATCAGATTTAATATCATCTGTAAAACCAATATCAGTATTAGAAACAATAATAATAATTAACACACATAAAGAGCTAATTACAGCTTTTAACACAAAAAAATTTATTTCCTCATTTTTGCCATATTCTTTTCTTGCTGAACGTCGTCTTTCCACATTCGCACTATTATTTTTTCTATCGTTTGCTGTTCTATAATTATAACTTTCTTTTCTTCTTTTTAAATATATATCACTTTCTCTTATGTTATTGACATTGCGTCTTGAAGTTCTTATTGTTTTTCGCATATAATCCCACCCTTTGTTAAAAAAATTTAATTATTATAACTCTTTCCCGAAAACATCGCACAAAAGAAAGTAAAAATAAATTTGAATTATGTTAGTTTCCTCTATAAATTATATTTAACAAAAAAGCATTATATGCGAAATACTATATATAAAAATACCTTATGGCAAGAACATTAAAGTAAGAATAAATAAAATAGCCAACACATAAAGCAAGCTTTTAATACGCTTTCTTCTGCCCACACATAAATAAATAACAACATAAGAGATAATACCAAAAGATATCCCTATAATCAAACTTTTGGTAATTGGAATAATAAACATAGTCAAAAACGCGGGAACAGCGTCAGCAACATCTTCAAAATCAATGTGTTTTATAACATTCATCATCATAACCCCAGCCATAATTAAAGTAGTTGCCGTAGCAGATGACGGAAAAATAGAAACAAGAGGTGATAAAAACACTGAAAATAAAAACAAAATTCCCGTAACAACAGCGGTAAAACCTGTCCTTCCTCCTTCAATAACTCCAGCAGTACTCTCAACATAAGTAGAAACTGTACTTGAACCAACCAAAGAGCCAACACAGGAACTTACGGCATCAATTTCTAAAATCTGAGGAATTCTTTTTTTCACATAACCTTCTTCCCGACTTATTTTAATAAAATTTTTTGAGGCTATAAGAGTGCTCATTGTTTCAAACACATTCATAATACAAATTGAGAAAACAAGAATAATAATAGTTGTGAGTGAAAAAAATCCTTTTGAAAAATCTGATGTATCAATAAGCCCTGAAAAATCCAGTTCAAAAAAAGTTTTTGATAAATCCAGAGAATACTTAAATTTTTGAAAATCAACAGCCTTAATAAGACCAAAAGGTATAGCCAAAATAATACATATAATTTTTCCAGCAAAAATAGCGCCGTGAAATCCCTTTTTAATAAGGACCACAATAATAACAACTCCCGCCAAAGCCAACAGAGCGTCTCGTGTATGAACACTATTCAAATCCATAATATCAAATAAATTAAAAACAGAATTTTCATCAATAGAAATTATATGAGCTTTTTCAAGACCAGTATAAGCAATAAACAATCCAACTCCTGCGGTAACGGCAGATTTTATATTACTTGGTATTGCTCTGTGCAGTTTTTTTTCAATTCCTAGTACAGACAATATAAAAAAACATATTCCTGAAATAAATATAATAGCAAGAGCTTGATTAAAAGTATAGCCAAAATTTACGCAAACTGTATAAGTAACAAAAGTTCCAACAGCCAAACTCGGACCTTGAGCAAAAGGAACATTTATAAATATTCCGATAAGCAGCGTTCCTATTCCCGCCGCTATAAACGAAGCAGCCGTCAAAATTACAAGCATTTCATTAACAGTTATACCATTATATATTATATTTTCACCAATAAGTTCTCCATTTGCACTTAAAGCACCTGGAAAAACCTCCATAATAATCTCGGGAACAAGAAGAACAAGGTAAATCACAGTAAAATAATTCGTTATACCAGCAATAACCTCATTTTTTATATTGGAATGATGTTCTTCAATGCAAAAATAGCTTTTCAAAAATTTTTTCATAAAACAAAAACAATACCTTTCTAAAAAATAATATTTCAAAATCAAATTAAATATAATACAAGGACAGCAATACCTATAACAATACGATACAACCCAAATATTCTAAAATCGTGTTTTTTAATATAACTCATCAAAAATTTTATAACTATAATTGAAACAATAAAAGCCGTAATCATACCAATCAATAAAATGCAAATCTCTTGAAATGAAAAACTAAATCCAAACTTTAACAGTTTCAATCCACTCATACCAATCATAACAGGAACAGCAAGAAAAAATGTAAATTCAGCGGCAACCACTCTTGAAACTCCCAATAACAAAGAGCCAATAATTGTCGATCCTGAACGAGAAGTTCCTGGAATAATTGATAAAACTTGAAATAATCCTATAAAAAACGCTGTTGTATAATTAATATCATCAATTGATTTTATCACAGGTCTACGTTTTTTATTCCATATTTCAATCAAAATAAAAGCAATACCATAAATAATCAAAGTAGCAGCAATAACAATTGGCGTATGTAAATAACTTTCAACAATATCATCAAAAAAAATCGTTACAATTGCTCCTGGAATACAAGCGACAACAACTTTAAACCACATTGAGAAAATATCCTTTTTAATTACAGGCTCTCTTTTATCTTTAAATTGAAAAGGAAACATTTTCTTCCAAAAGATAAGAACAACAGCAAGAATAGCGCCAAGTTGAATCACATAAAAAAACATTTCTTTAAATTCTTCAGTCATATTTATTCTCAAAAACTCATCAACCAAAAGCATATGCCCTGTACTGCTTATAGGAAGCCACTCCGTAATTCCCTCTACAATTCCCAAAAAAATAACTTTCAAAATCTCCAAAACATCAAGCATAACTAAATTAACCCTCCTTTAAAATTTTATGTGCTACAGCAGTTCCAGTATAGATAGAAAATAATATTTTCTATCCTTTATTTATTCTGGAATTACTGTAAATATTATTTACACAAAAACAAAAACATTCCTTTATTATATTTTACATATTAAACCACTATTTGCATAGTCAAAAAAAGTATTATTAAAAAATAAATAAAAAGAATTACAAATAAAAATATTGTATATAAAAATATATTTCTTGCAATTTTATCCCTATCTTGTTATAGTATATCTTATGGAAATGTTAATTATACAAAAAATATGGGAATGTTTAACATATCTAATTTAAAAACAATTTTTAAATTGAATTAAGTGTTATTCTCCATAAAAGAAAGGAATTATTAATGTCTAATTTAGCTTTTGAAGAAATGAATTTATCACCAGAAATTGTACACGCTGTAAAAGATATGGGATTTGAGGAGGCCACACCTATACAATCACAGGCTATAGAAAAAATAATGACCGGAAAGGATATAATAGGGCAATCTCAAACAGGAACAGGCAAAACCGCCGCTTTTGGAATACCTTGTATCGAAATGACCAACCCTGAAGAACGCAGACTTCAAGCTGTAATTTTATCACCTACAAGAGAACTTGCGATACAAATATGTGAAGAATTTAGAAAACTTCTTAAATACACTGAAAATATAAAAGTTCTTCCTATATACGGAGGACAGCCTATAGACCGTCAAATTTTAGCTTTAAAAAAAGGCATACAAATTATTGTCGGAACTCCTGGAAGAATAATGGATCATATGAATAGACACACACTAAAAATGGAAAGTGTAAAATTTGTTGTTCTTGATGAGGCCGACGAAATGCTTGATATGGGTTTTCGTGAAGATATAGAAACCATATTAAAAAAAATGCCAAAAGATCATCAAACCGTTTTATTTTCAGCTACAATGCCAAAAGAGATAATTGAACTTACAAAAAAATTTCAAAAAAAACCTGAGCATATAAAGGTTGCGCGAAAGGAATTAACCGTTCCAAATATTGAACAAACATACTATGAAATTAAAGAAAAAACCAAACTCGAGGCAACATCACGTATTATAGATATGTATTCTCCTGAGCTCTCAATAATTTTTTGTAACACAAAAAAACGTGTTGACGATTTAGTTGAACAGCTTCAGGGCCGAGGATACTTTGCCGAAGGACTTCACGGTGATTTAAAACAAATCCAGCGTGACGCTGTAATGAAAAAATTCCGCAACAGAACAATAGAAATTCTTGTTGCCACAGATGTAGCCGCGAGAGGAATAGACGTTGACGATGTAGATATAGTAATTAATTATGACCTTCCTCAAGACGAGGAATACTATGTTCATAGAATAGGACGTACTGGCAGAGCTGGAAAAACAGGAAAAGCTTTCAGTTTTGTTGTCGGACGTGAGATATACAAACTCCGAGATATAATGAAATACACAAAAGCAAAAGTTCATCTTGGAAAACTTCCCTCATTAACTGATATAGAAGAAGCTAAAACAAATTCTTTTATTGAAAAAATAAAAAATGTGATTGACGAAAATCATCTTTCAAAATATATAAATCTTGTTGAAAAAATAATGAATGAGGATATATCTTCAATTGATATCGCTGCCGCACTTCTAAAAATGAATCTTTATGATGAGGAAAGCGAGGATATTGAATTTGAGGACGATTTTACCGATTCAAAAAAAATGGTACGCCTGTTTATAAACATAGGAAAAAATAAAAAAGTCCGAGCCAAAGATATTGTTGGAGCAATAGCGGGAGAATCTGGAATACCCGGAAAATCTCTCGGTCAAATAGATATATATGATGAATTTACTTTTGTAGATGTTCCCAAAAAATATGTAAAAGACATTTTAAAAGGAATGAAAGGAAAAAAAGTCAAAAATAATAAAGTGAATGTAGAAAAAGCCAAAAACAAATAACTTTTGTTTTTGGCAGTCTGTAGCGAAACACAGTTTCGCATTAAAGTTTTTATCAAACTTTTTGGAGATTTCAAACCTTTTTCTACTGTAAAAAAGTTCCATTAACCATAAATTTTTGTCGAACTCGCTTTATAGTCAACAAACTTAAAAACAAACTCAACGGATAAAGTTACTTTTCAAGTTTGTTGACTATATAAAAAAATCCTTTTATTATTCCATAATGAAAATTTTGCGAATTTTTATAATTATATATAATTAATGAGCATTATTTTCTAAAATAGGCTGTATCTGATGACCTTTAAGCGCTTCATTTATAGCTTGGGGAATCTTTTCAAAATCAGCAATCATAGATTTTGGCTTTTTTATACAATCATCTTGCCCAAAAGGAACAAAATAAAAATTTTTCTTATTCATAAGCCCGCCTATATTTTCAAAATTCGCGCTCAAAGCGTCGTTTGTGGCAATAGCGAGCAAAACCGGTTTATTATTGCGTAAATGTGCTTTAACAGCCATAAGAACAGGCGTATCAACAATGCCATGATTAAGTTTCGCAAGAGTATTTCCTGTACAAGGAGCAACTACCATAATATCAATATAATTTTTAGGACCTATAGGCTCTGCGTCCTCAATAGTCGATATAATTTTTTGTCCTGTCAGCTCCTGAACGGAATTAGTAAAAAACTCAGACGTTCCAAAACGAGTATCGGTATTTAAAACCGAATATGACATAATAGGAATAATTTTTCCGCCAAGTTCAACAAGATTTTTCATTTGGCTCAAAGAATTTGACAACGTACAAAATGAACCACACATACAATAGCCTATATTTAACTCTTTAAAATCCATCTTTTCACCTCCCGTTAAGGAAAACCATAAAAATCAAATTATAAATTTGATTTTTCATAGTAATATATCTTAAAAGCGTCTGGCTTTTAAAAAGAAAATAAAGGAAAGTGATTTTATAATTATTCTATAAAAATCTTTATAAATATTAATAACAATCCATCAATTTCCCTTAATTCTTATAATACATACTATGTTAAACAGAAGGTATTTGTGAAACACTGATTCTAAGAACGGCATTTTTCAAAACTTCAGCCGCGCTGACAGGGGCTACTCTCCCAGGCAGTCCTGGACAATAAAAAGCTTTTATATTTTGTTCTCTTGCAAAATTAAAATCCACTCCTCCTGGTGCTTGAGCCAAGTCAATTATAATACAATCTCGTTTTATTTTTTTAATAATACTTTTTTCAACAATAGGTGCTGGAATAGTATTAAATATAAACTCAATGCCGCTGACAAAATTTTTAAGTTCATAAAGATTAAATCCTTTATATCCATAGGCTTTAATATACGCCTCATCTCTTTCATTTCTAAAAGAAACAAATACATCAGCTCCAAGTCCCTTTAAATCCTTCGCAAGAAGCTTACCGCATCTTCCATATCCCAAAACAATGCACTTACTGCCAAATATAGTTTTATCACTTGCCTCCATAGCAGTCTGAATAGCTCCCTCCGCTGTAGGTATAGCGTTCAAAACAGCAACTGCCTCGTGTTCAAAAAAATCAAAAGTACGTATACCAAATTTTGCCGCCAATTCTCTCGCATCATCACTAATTACCCCGCCGATAAGAATTTTAATATCATTTTCACTCATTCTCATAAAAAGTTCCTTAATTTTAACTTCCAAACAATCATTAAGAAAAACATTTTTATTGTCCTTAGAAAAAGGAATAGGAGCAATAATAACGTCAATACCCTCAAAAAAAGTGTCAAAGTTTTTATTTTCACAGTTAATACAATTATTACAATAGGAATAAACTTGATATCCGTCTTTTTTAAGCATATCAAAAAGAATTTTATATCTTAAATCTCCGCCCAAAATACCAAATTTAAACTTACTCAAATAAATACGCCTCCGATAGAATTAGACTACTAAAAAACTTATGCAAAAAAATGGCGTAAAATACTAAAAACAAAAAATATATTATAAGTTTTACAGTTCTGTTTTTATTCAATTGTTATTTTACTCCCATCAATACCATTGTCCGGCAAAATAACAATTTTAGATTGTATTCTATTTTTAATTTCCTCAACGTGTGTAATAACACCAACATTTATTTTTTCACAGGAAAGCTGTTCTAAACAGTCCATAACAATATCCAGAACATACGAGTCAAGTGTTCCAAAACCTTCATCAAGGAAAAATGTTTCAAGCGGGGCATTATTTTTAAGCTGTATTTTTCCAGAAAGAGCCAATGCCAAACATAATGAAACCAAAAATACTTCTCCTCCTGAAAGGGAATTAGGATTTCTTCTCGCGCCTCCATTAAAATCATCCCGAATAATAAAGTTTGAATTTTCCTCATCAAGTTCAATAGCATATCTTCCTTTTGTCATTTTACCAAGTCTGACAGAAGCGTCCCTTGTAACATAATAAAGCTGTTTTTTAGCAATAAACTCAACAAATCTATTTCCCTTTATAGTATCAGACAAATCAGAAATCAAATCAAGTTTATGAGTTTGAATTTTTAATTCCTTCTTCAATTCTTTAACTTTAGCAAAATTTTCTGTTGTTTCAAATATTTTGCTTTTAATATGTCCTATTTCACTAAGAATTTTCTCAATTGTTTCATTAAGAATATTAATCTCTGAACTAATTTTTTCAATATCACTCTCATTGCAGGAAATATCATCTTTTTTCATTTTAGCAGATATATTTCTCAAATTAGACAAAATATCTTTCATCATATCATTATAAGAATCAATTTCTTTTTGCTCAAAATCAATTTCTTCTTTTGGCATATAAGCATTCTCAACATCTTCAACACTTAAAAAATCATTTTCAGCAACCGCATTCTCAAGTTCTCTAAAGCTTTCTTTCTTAATTTTTTCAAAAGTATCTTTTTCTTTTTCATATTTTATTTTATTTTCCAAAACTAAGTTTTTCTTAGATTCTAATAAATTGAATTTTTTCTTTAACTCAATCTCATTTTTTTCAAAGTAACATTTTTTTTCAGTAATCTCCGATAAATAGTCTTCAAAATTTATTCCATCACAAATTTCTTCCAAAAGTTTAGCGTTTTTTTCTATAAACATTTTCTTTTCTATTCCCGAAGTTGTTATAGACTCAATTATCTTTTCATAATCAACTATTTCAGCATTAAATATTTCTATATTTTTTTGTTTTTTTTCAGAAATCCTGCGGTTTTCTTTTTCTTTACTTTCAAGGTGGTTTTTTGTTTTTTCAAAATCAATTAATTCCGAATATTTTTTTTGAAAATCCTCAACAGAAAACTTTTCCCTTAATTGATTGAGTTCACACATATTTTTTTCTTTTTGAGTTAGATTTTCATCCATATTAATTTCAATTTTTTCCAAGTTTTCTCTATCTTTTTTAATTTCGCTTTTTAACTTTGAAATTTTAATATTCAATATATTAAATTGCTCTTTATGTTTTTTTTCTTTTTCCTCAAAAGCTTTTTTATTTTTTTGAAACTTTTCGAAATCACCTTTAATCTTTTTAAATTCATTATCTTCTTTTTCAAATTTTCTTTCTTCCTCGTCAATGCTAAAATCAATTTTAAGTTTTAAAACTTCATTATTAATTTTAATAAGTTCAGAATTAAATACAGAGTTTTTATTTTTTAATTCATTTTTCTCATCAGATATTTCAGCGGCGTCTTTTTCCAAAACATTTTTTCTTTTTCTAAGTTCATCCAAAACATTATCAGACAATTTTTCTGCCGGTAAAGGATGGTTTAAAGAACCACATACAGGACAAGGCATATTTTCTCTAAGACTAAGTGCCAACTCCAAAATAAATTCTTTATTTTCAAGCAACTTAATTTTGTCATTAATTTCAGAAATTTCTTTATTTTTTTCAGTTTCTTGTTTCAAAATATTTTCAAGTTTTTTTTCATAATTTTTTTTATTTTTCTCAATATTTTCAAGTTCTACTTGTAATGACCTATATTTTTCATATCTTTCTTTTTTTAAAAGAAAATTTCTCCTTTTTTCTTCATTTTTCTCTTGCAATTAAATAATATCTGAAAAATCATAAGAAAATTTCTTAAGTAAATCTTCATTTTTCTCCTGTAAATCCTCAAGCAAATTCTCAACATCAGATTTTTCTTTCTCAAGTGCTATTAACTCCAATCTTTCTTTCTCAATACTTTCTAAAATAAAGTTTTTGTTTTTTTCTTCCAGCAAACATTTTTCATTTAACTCCAAAGACTTTTTTTCAATATTTGAAGCATATTCAATATCTTTTCTATATTCAGGAGAAACAGTAAAATTTTCTTTTTCTTTTTGAATATTCAATATTTCATCATCAATAGCTTTTTTTGTCTCAATCTCATTTTTCAGTTCAGAATTTTTTTCCAAAAGAATCTGCTTATTTTTTTTATACTCAGCTTTAAGAGCCTTTCTTTCTTTTTCAACCTCCTCAATATCCTTTTTAATTTTCTTTCCCTGAATAAGTTCCGCTTCTTTTTTTATAACCTGGGGATATTGTTTTGTTTTATCTTCATTAAACAGCTCAAATGCTTTTTTCACATCAATAAAAGCTTTTTCAGCCGTTTCCAATTCATTTTTGTAATTTTCAAAATTAACATAAGCTTTGTCATATTCTTCTTCATTTCTTTTATAGTCTGTGATAAAATGATATATTTTTTCAGCTCTTTTTCCTCTGTCAACTTTTTCTGTCCTTATGTCAATATCCTCCTTTTTAGATTTAAGTTCACTTTCTTTTAAAGTATAAATATCAAATTCAGTTTTCAAATCAATATAATTTTTATATCGTTCAAAAAGCGCTCTTTTTTCAACAAGATTACTTTTACTTTGCTCAAAAATCAACTGCTTATTTTTCAAATCTTCTTCAAGCTTCAAAATAATTTCTTCTGAAATATCGCCAAAAACCTCCAATTTGCTATTAATATCGGCAACAGTTTTAAACTGATTTTTTCTTCTTTCATTTATTTTAATATTTAAAACAGTTCCATATTCCTCAAGACCAAAAATCCTCTCCAGCATATTTCTCCTTTCTGTATTTTTAAGCATAAGAAATTCACTGAATTTTCCCTGAGGTAAAACTACCGAACGTATAAAATCCTTATAATCAAGACCGATAATTTTAATAATTTGTTCCGAAACTTCTTTCGCGCTTTCTCCTATAACCTCCGAAATTCCGCCTATTTTCTTAATAAGTCTTGCGTTATGTACAAAATTTCCGCTTTTACGAATTTTAATTTCACGTGACACCTCAAAAAAGGTCAATTCATCAAGCATAAGTGAAAATTCAAATAAAATAAAAGCACTGTCAGCGTTAATATTGATAAACGCTCTCCTCTCATTAACATCATATCTTGCCACATTTCCATAAAGAGCAAATGTCATAGCGTCTATAACAGAAGATTTTCCACTTCCTGTTGGTCCAAATATACCAAAAATACCATTAGCGATAAGTTTTTCAAAATCAATAAACTGTTCTTCAAGAAAACTGTTAAACCCTTTAATTTTGAGTTTAATAGGCCTCATATTACTCACCCTCAATCATTTTCAATAATATCAAGAAATAATTCTGTTAATTCTTTTTCTGGAAAAACACCTTTTATAGATTTATAAAATTCCTCAAATTGTTCAGGAATACTTCTTTCGTCATTTTCAAAATAATGCTTGTCCTGTTCCTTTTCATATAATATAGTTTGAATTTCAACAATATCCTTTTTCATCTTTCTGATTTCTTTTATTTCCGATTGCAAAAATACCCGGTCAGATTTAACTTCCAAAAACACAAAGCAATTGTCATCTTTTTTTTCCTCGCATAAAATCAAGGCATCCTCAATGCTCTCTGTTTTCCAAACCTCAATAGGCTTATAATTTTTCAGATAAACTTTTTCCACAACAGGCGTTTTATTAGGATGAATATCAGCAAAAAACACACTTTTTGAATACCCTATTTCACTTTTGCTGTATTGAATCGGAGAACCAGCATAATATGAATGTTCAACATTTGTTTTTATATGTTGAGATCTATGCAGATGCCCCATAGCAACATACTGAGTTTTTTCAGGAAAAACATCGCCGTCAACAGAATAACTTCCGCCAAGCTGAATAGTTCTTTCCGAATCACTGCTCGCCCCTCCAGAAATATAAAAATGACCAACAACAATATTCACTGTATTTTCTTTAAATTCTTTTCCTCGTTCTTTAAAAATATCCCTTATTTTTTCCGAATAGCTATTTCTAAAATCAACTTCTTCAATATTTTCTGAAATTATTTCATTAATATTTTTTTCTGTAGGATAAGGCATAGTTATAAACACAGCCTTTTCACCGTTTTTTTCTATTTCAAAGCCACCTTTAAAAGTCCTGTTAATTTTAAAACTGCCATAAGTCCCCAAATTAACAATCGTATTAGGTGTTCCCTCCATAATTATACAAAATTCCTCCGCCAAAGGACTGCTGCTTGTAAGCCTTACAGAATTATCGTGATTTCCTGAAATAATAACAATTGCCATTTTTCCATTTTCAGACAATCTTTTTATATATGAATAAAATAATTTTTCAGCCTCCGCCGGAGGATTTGCGTTATCAAAAATATCGCCTGAAACAATTAAAATATCAACGCTTTTATTTTTACAAATATCGCATAATTCTTCAAGAAACAATTTCTGTTCCTCAATTCTGCTATATCCCTCAAGAGTTTTTCCCAAATGCCAATCACCTGTATGAATTATTCTCATAAACAATAACCTCTCAACTATGATAAAACAATTAAAAATGACGTTACCAAAAACAAACGGCAACGTCACCTTCCCATAAATACTTTTGAAATAAATACTTTAATCACTTCAAAAAATTAAATGCACCATCAGGGGCTCGAACCCTGGACCTTCTGATTAAGAGTCAGCTGCTCTACCAACTGAGCTAATAGTGCTCAACAATACACAAAACAATAAATGCACCATCAGGGGCTCGAACCCTGGACCTTCTGATTAAGAGTCAGCTGCTCTACCAACTGAGCTAATGGTGCTCAACAAAATCATATATAATTATACAATCAATCCATAATTTTGTCAAGTATTTTACAAATATTTTTTAACAAATTTACAGCTGAACATTTTTATAAGAACTGCCGCATAACTAATTTTATTATCTTTTATGGGGAACTTCTCTAAAAAAATTAAATACTGATTTTGCCGCTGATTCATTCATAGTTTCAACACTTTTAAGTTCATCAACAGACGCCTTTTTTATATTATCAATAGAGCCAAAATGTTTAATAAGTGCCCTTCTTCTATTATCACCAATACCCTTTATATCATCAAGAATAGATTTAACCTGTGTCTGCCCTCTTAATTTTCTATGATACTCAATCGCAAATCTATGAACCTCGTCTTGTATCCTTGTAATAAGCTTAAATCCTTCTGAGTTTGTATTAAACAAAATTTCCTCGTCATTATAAATAAGACCTCTTGTTCTATGTTTGTCGTCCTTAACCATACCACACACTGGTATATAAATTTCAAGTTTTGAGAGCGCGTCAATAACAATATTAATCTGCCCTCTGCCGCCGTCAAGAAAAATCATATCTGGCAATTTATTAAATTTTCCATTTGAGTCATTTTCCTCATTTTCTTTTAAATATCTCAAAAATCTCCTTGTAATAACTTCTTCCATACTAGCATAATCATTCGCTCCAAAAACAGTTTTTATTTTAAACTTACGATAATCGCTTTTTTTAGGTTTTCCATACTCAAAAACCACCATAGAACCAACAGAATCAATTCCTTGTGTATTTGATATATCGTACGACTCAATTCTGTTAAGGTCAAAATCAATATTCAAAGCGGTTTTAATTTCTGCCAAGGCGCCAAAAGTTCTTCTTTTTTCTCTTTGCATTTCCTCTCCAAACTGTTCAAGCACAATAATGGCATTTTTAGACGCAAGTTCAACAAGCCTAAATTTTTCACCCTTTTGAGGATAAGTAGCAATAACCTTCTGACCTTTGACAAAAGACAGCCATTTTAAAATATCTTCCTCATCATTAAGCTTTTCCTGTAAAACAAGTTCTTTCGGAATAAACGGTGTTCCTCCATAAAATCTTTTAACAAAATCAGTAATAAGCTCATTTCTTGTAATTCCATCAGCATTATTAAGCAAAAAATGCTCTCTTCCAGTCATTTTACCGCCTCTAATAAAAAATATTTGCACCAAAGCCTCGCCGCCTGCTCTAGCAAAAGCAATAACATCTCTGTCTTCCATAGACATATTCTCAATAATCTGACGTTCATTAAGCTTTTTAACAGCAAGAATTTTATCTCTTATCTCAGCCGCTTTCTCAAATTCAAGATTTTCAGAAGCGTCATTCATTTCATCTTCAAGACTTTTTATAATCTCCGTATGTTTTCCATTAAGAAAATCAATAATATTTTCTATCATTTGATTATATTCTTCTTGGCTCACATTATTTTGACAAGGGGCAAGACACTGTCCTATATGAAAATTAAGACAGGGTCTTTCTTTTCCAATATCTCTAGGAAATTTTTTAACACATCTTCTTAAAGGCCATATTTTAAGAATAATATCAATAGTTTCTTTTATAGCGCCTGAACTTGTATACGGACCAAAATATTTAGCTTTATCCTTATCGTGTTTTCTTGTCATATATATTCTTGGAAACATTTCATTAACCGTCAATTTAATATAAGGATACGTTTTATCATCTTTAAGCATAATATTATATTTCGGCGAATGCTTTTTAATCAAGTTATTTTCAAGAATAAGAGCTTCAACTTCCGTACCAGTAACAATATACTCAAAGCTTTTAATTCTCCTAACCATACTAATAACTTTGGGAGAATGATTAGCGGAATCTTGAAAATACTGTCTTACACGATTTTTAAGTATTTTAGCTTTTCCAACATAAATTATATGCTCATTTTCGTCTTTCATAATATATACTCCCGGTTTATCCGGCAGTTTTTTAAGTTCTTCTCTAATATCAAACAAAGCCTCCGCCCCTATTCAAGAACAATTTTACAATCGCTTCCATCAAAATTCATACTGTACAAATTTCCGTCAGAGCTTTTTATATAATAAACTCTATTATCGGCAATTAATGAAAAACCGCCAAAATCATCAGAAATTTTAAATTTCTCTGTTCCGTCAATCTTAACTCTATATAACTTATTCTCATCACTCTCATTAGAATAATAAATATATCCGCCATAAACATTCAAATAATTAGCTGAATCCTCACAAACCAGAGTATTTTCACTTCCATCCTCTTTAACTTTATAAATTTTATAACTGTCATCGTCATTAATATAATAAACATATCCGTCACAAATATTTATAAAACTGCTATAACTGTCATTTAAAACAGAACTCTCGCTTCCGTCAGTTTTCATTCTGTATATTTTTCCGCCATCATTCCAATTTGAATAATACAAATATCCATCGTTAAAAACAAGATTCTCCGCTTCATTATCACTCAATTTAGTAAGATTGCCAAAATCAACGTCAAGACTATATGGCAAATAAACCCTGCCTTCTTCAGAATATTCAAAGAAAACTCCATCATTATTAAAATTAAAATACTCGCAGTTTTCAAAATCAGCCATTTTTTCTTTATTATCACCATCATCATCAATCTTATATATTTTTCCATTATCATCTATATTTACGTAGTACAATTCGTCGCCAAAAGCATTAAGATATAACGCCCTATCATTAGATATTTTCAAAATCTCATCGTCTTCTTTAGATTTTCTGAAAATACCAACACTTTTCCCAAAAGCTGATGAAATAAAGACATATTTATTATTTTCTGTTACAATACCTCCATTAACAATATTACCGCCATAATTTCCGCTAAAAATTTTATCGGAATTAAAAAGATTATCAATTTCACCTCTAAACAAAAAAATACACAAAGAAATTATAACCAAAATAAAGATACCGCCGCCAATAATTTTCCTCAAAATAAATCCCCCCGGCATAATAAATATTAAAGCAATTCAGCAATATCCAAAATAAGTTTTTCTGTTTTATCCCAACCCAAACAAGGGTCTGTAATAGATTTTCCATAACAGCCGCCATCAACCTTTTGGTTACCGTCTTCCAAATAACTCTCTATCATAAATCCTTTAACAAAAGAACGGAGTTCAGAAGACAATTTGCAGCTATGCAAAACCTCTTTACAAATTCTTATCTGAGCCATATAATTTTTATTTGAATTTGCATGATTGGTGTCAATAATAACTCCTTTATTTTCTATCATACGTTCATTATAGGCCTCATATAAACGTTCCAAATCCTCAAAATGATAATTAGCGTAGCATTTTCCATCCTCTTTGACATATCCTCTCAAAATAGCGTGAGCAAAAGGATTTCCGGCAGTTTCTACCTCATAACCACGATAAGAAATCGTATGAGGTCTTTGCGCGGCATATATAGAATTAAGCATAACTTCTATATCACCGCTTGTAGGATTTTTCATACCAACTGGAATCCCAACTCCGCTTGCGGTCAATCGATGCTGCTGATTTTCAACAGAGCGCGCGCCAACCGCCACATAAGATAAAACATCAGATAAATAACTGTGGTTTTCCGGATAAAGCATTTCATCCGCGCAAGTGAGTTCTGTTTCTTTAACAGCACGTATATGAAGTTCTCGCAAAGATATAAGGCCTTTAAGCATATCTGGTTTTTCCGTAGGGTCAGGCTGAAGAGCTATACCCTTATATCCATCTCCTGTAGTTCTTGGTTTATTTGTATAAATACGCGGTACAATAATCAATTTATCCTCTGTTTTTTCCTGAAGCCTTTTAAGCCTTGTTATATAATCTAAAACAGCGTCCTCTCTGTCAGCCGAACAAGGTCCGATAATAAGCATCATTTTATTTGATTTGCCACTTAAAATATCAGCTATAATATTATCTCTTTCCTCTTTTATTTTAGTCATCTTTTCCGTCATCGGCAATTTTTCTTTAAGTTCCTGCGGAGAGTAAAGCTTTCGTTTAATTGTAATTTGCATATCCATAAATAATTATTTCCTTTCAAAAATATTTCTTTTTTTATAAAACACGAAAATGGTACAGAACATATCTATACCATTTTTAAAATTTCACCCCAACACCATACTCAAAAATTTTTTAAGTCTTTCGCTTTCAGGATTATTAAAAATCTTTTCAGGAGAACCCTGTTCAGCTATTTTCCCCGCTTCCATAAAAATAACTCTGTCAGCAACCTCTCTAGCAAAACCCATTTCATGAGTAACAACAATCATAGTCATTTTTTCTTTAGCAAGTTCTTTCATAACACCCAAAACCTCTCCAACCATTTCCGGGTCAAGCGCAGAAGTAGGCTCATCAAAAAGCATTACTTCTGGTTCCATACAAAGAGAGCGAACAATAGCAATTCTCTGTTTTTGTCCTCCCGAAAGCTGATTGGGATAACTTTCCGCTCTGTCGGCAAGGCCAACTTTCTCAAGGAGTAGCATAGCCTTTTTTTCAGCGTCTTTTTTACTTTTCCCCAAAAGTTTTATAGGAGCGAGAGTCAAATTTTTCATAATGCTCATATGAGGAAAAAGATTAAAATGCTGAAATACCATACCCATTTTACGTCTGTATATATTAATGTCGGAAGCTTTTGTAATATCTTGTCCATCAAAAAAAATACTTCCGCCATTTGGTTCTTCCAAAAGATTAAGACATCTCAAAAAAGTTGATTTTCCCGAACCGGACGGACCTATAATAGCTATAACCATAAGTCTTTGTTAAATCTTTTACACTTATTATACTATCTGTCATGAGCACGCAGTTTCCTTTCAATAAAATTAAGCACAAGAGTTATAAACATTACCGTAATAAGATAAATCAGCGCCATAGTTAAAAGAGGCATAAAAGGGTCATATGTAAGGCTTCTTATAATATCAGCACCTTTTGTAAGGTCTTCAAGAGCAATATATCCTGAAACAGAAGTTTCTTTTAAAAGAGTTATAAACTCATTTCCAAGGGCAGGAAGAATATTTTTAAAAGCTTGAGGAAGAACTATATGCCTCATAGTGGCAAAATAACCAAAACCAAGACTTCTCCCCGCCTCCATCTGACCTTTGTCAACACTCATTATACCACTTCTGACAATTTCAGCCACATATGCTCCGCCGTTTATTCCAAAAGCAATTATTGCCACCAATGTTTTATCTATTTTAACCGAAGCAAAAATAACATAATATATAATAAGTAACTGCACTACTGTAGGAGTACCTCTTATTACAGTAAGATAAATATTGCAGACACCGTTAAAAAAGCTAAGCAACATCTGTCCAAAAGTCTGCCATACGCTAACACATTTTTTACCGTGATTATTAGCATATGTAGTTTTTATCACAGCAATTGTCACACCAATAGCAAGGCCTATAAGCGTAGCTATAATCGTAATTTTCAAAGTAAGGCAAAAACCATCCCATATATATAGCCACCGGTCATCTTTAATAAAATTCATTTCAATTCGTTCAAAAAAACTCAATTCATTCATATGCAAATTCCTCAAAAAGGGCGCATATTATCATACGCACCCTTATACAGATAACAATTTATTCAGCAGTAATATATCTATCAATTATTTTTTGCAATTCTCCACTTTCTTTGAGTTCAGACAAAGCTGTATTTATCTTTTCAAGAAGCTCTGTATTTTCTTTTGCCACAGCAATAGCATATTCTTCTTCAGTCAAAGGTTTTTCAAGAACAACAAGACCTTGATTAGCCTCCACAAACTTTTTAGCAGGTTCGTTGTCAATTACCACAGCGTCAATCTTATCCTGAGTAAGAGCAATTACCGCTTCAGAGCCTTTATTATAATTTTCTACAGTAACACCTTCAATCTCACCGCTAACATAGTCTGCTCCTGTAGTTCCAAGCTGAACCCCAACAGTCTTCCCTTTAAGGTCATCTGATGATTTTATAGGTGACCCTTCTTTTACGATAATAGATTGAGTTGCCGTTGTGTAAGGAATAGTAAAATTAACCATCTTTGCTCTGTCTTCCCGTGCTGTCATACCAGCAACACCAATATCAATCTTTCCTGATTGAACTGACGCAACAATTGAATCAAAATTCATATCTTCAACCCGGGATTCCATATTAAGTTTTTTTGCTATAGCATCAACTATTTCAGCGTCAATTCCCACAACTTTTCCGCCCTCTTTATATTCATAAGGCGGGAATTCAGCGTTCGTTCCCCATACAAGTTCTGTTTTTGTTTCTTTACCGCTTTCATCAGAAGAACCTGTTTTTGCCACATCCTCACTCTCAGCGCCACAACCGCTCATAATAAATACGCCCATAAGCAATAAACCTATAAACTTTGTAAATTTTTTCATTTAATTTCCTCCATAAATATAATTATATATTTATAATAACAATTTTTTGTTTTGTAGTCAAGATATAAGTTTTTTATTCTAGGGTAACCGCATAAAAAAATAAAACAAAACACAGCTGAACTGATATAATAAT